>CAZTDK010000019.1:0-19724 GCA_964611965.1 uncultured Binatia bacterium (SeqCode)
GCCCCGAGCAGTGCTGAGTCCTGAGTGCTGAGTTCTGAGTGTTGAGGCAATACGCGAAACGCAACACCGGAGGGCTATTCCTTGCTCAGCACTCAGGACTCAGGACTCAGCACTCAGCACTCAGCACTGCGTCCGAGGTTTGCCAGATGCGTCAGTCGTTCTTGTCGAGCACGTCGATCGTCAGCTGCGTGCTGTTGTTCGTCGCATCGCTGTCGCCGCCCTGCCCGCTGGCGCTGACGCGTACCACGCAGCGTTGCGGCGAGAGCTTGTTGGGCGTGTCCACCTGCGGCCCAGTCAGAATGAGCTTCAGGCTGCCGATCTTGTGTGCGCCGCGGGAGACGGTGACCGGGAGCGCGCCGCCGAAGGTCGCTGTACCGGCGGTTCCGACTGGACATGTTCCGTCCACGGCACTGACCGTGATCACCTGCCCGTCGCCGGCGCCGGTGTTGCCGATGCTCAGCTTCACGGTCTTGGTGGCAGCGGTTTGAGCGGCCGCGATGGTGGCGGCGATCGGCTTCATGCTGCTGAGCGTCGTCTCGGGTAGACCAGCCTGGTTCACGTCATTGCCGTCGACAACGTTGAGCTCGAGAGGAAACGAATTATTCGACGGCATCGGATCGTTGGACCCACTGGGAACCGCCGCGCTGGCGGTGAGGCGGAGCGTACAGCGGTGCGGCGCGCTGCGGTTTACGGTAGTGAACGCCGCCGCACGAACCGTGAGTTGGATCCTGGCGCTCTTCGTCTGACCGGCGGCGATAGGGATGGTGTTCTGAGCGCCCGCGGCGGCGGACAGAAAATCCGGCGTCGACGCGACGCCACCACCGCAGGCGCTGTCATCGACGTTGAGTTGGACGGGATACGCCGCGGTGCCCGCGGGATCCGCGTTGCGGACGCGAATACTGAAGGTCCTGGTCGTCAGGTTGCTGCCGGCGGGCACGATAACGGTCAGCGGCCTGACCGGCAGCACGACGACATCGTGGAGCGGACACGCTGCCGGCCGGCACGTGCCGTTCTGGCAGGTGTCGGCGGGGCAGCCGTCACCGTCGTTGCACGCGGTATTGTCGGGCTTGTTCTGGTTCGCACACACGCCAGTGCCTGGATCACACGCCCCCGCCTCGTGGCATTGATCACCCGGGCAGGCAACCGGATTGAAGCCGACGCAGCTGCCGTTGCCGATGCAGACATCGGTTTGCGTACACGCGTTGCCGTCGTCACACGGTTCACCAAGCGGCGCGAGTTGACAAGTGACGGAGCAGCAGTCGCCGACGGTACCATTCAGCGGTCCATGATCGCACTGTTCCGTCCATTCGACGATCCCGTTGCCACAGTCGTGCGTCGGGGTCTGCGTCACGGTGGGCGTCTGGGTGAAGGTTGCGGTCGGGGTGGAGGTTGGCGATGCCGTGTATGTCGGCGTTGCAGTACGGCTCGGGGTGGAGGTGCGCGTCGGAGTCGGCGGCGGGCTTGCGGTTGCCGTACGCGTCCCGGTTCGCGTGGCGGTGGGGCTGAGGGTGGGCGTTGCAGTGCTCGTCGGTGTCAAGCTTGGCGACGCAGTTGGAGATGAGGTCGGCGACACGGTTGGCGTCTGTGATGGAGTCAGCGTCGCCGTCCACGTTGGCGTCGCCGTTACGGTGCCGGTTTGCGTGACCGTCGGCGTGGGCGTCGGGGGCAACCGTGTACACAGCGAGGCGCTGCCCACACAGGCCCATCCCATCTCGATGGTACAGGTCGAGCTGCAACCGTCGCCGCCGGCCGTATTACCGTCGTCGCACGCTTCCGCCGGCCGATCGGTGATGCCGTTTCCGCAGGTCTCGTCGCTCGTGCAGGTGGCGTTGCAGCCATCACCCGATACGGCATTGCCGTCGTCGCACATCTCGCCTGGATCCAGAGTCCCATTGCCACAGCTCCACAGGCGGCACGCAAAGCCCGGCGCCCACTCCTGCTCCAGCATGTTGCCGGCCGCGTCGGTAGCGGTGACGATGAGATCGACGCCGCCGGGCGAACACGCCGGCAGCAGCCCTTCATAGGTGTTCTGGCCGATGGCACTCACCGGCAGGTCAATGATTGCGGTTCCGCTCCTGTAGGCGATAGCCACGCCGGTGAGGTGCTCGTCGGTGACTTGCACGTCGATGGTCACCGGCGTGTCGCTGAGTACCGTGTCGGTGAGCGCGCCCGCGCTACGCACCGTCATCCCGCTGAGCCACGGCGGACTTTGGTCTGCCGCGGAGGTATCGAAGCGCGCGGTCATTTCCGTGGTGCCATCGAGTCCACCGACGAAATACGCCAGTGGGCCAACATCCAGCTCGTAGGCAGCAGCAGGAATTGTCAGCGGCGGGTAGACCGGGGGCTGCACGTTGCACCCCTGGGCGGCGGCGTGCGGCAGCGTTCCCGTGGCAATGAGCGCAGCCCCCGATTGCAATCGAAACGGAATGCTGGCCGGTCCATCCGGCGGATCGCCTCCCTGATCGTGAAACGACACGCAGTAGTCGCCAAACGGATACGTCACGCTCAGCGAGGTGCTGGTATTCTGAAGTCGACCGGAAAACCATGGCGGACCAAGATTGAGCGGCAACTCGCCACTCGCGGTGCTGTACACCGGCGGCGAGCCAGCAGCGAGCCCGAGCGTTTGGTAGTCGAACACATTGAGCATGCCGGCCGTCATCGCGCCCTGGATGAAGCCGCCCGGGTGCGAATATGTGCCCGCCGCATCTTGTACGACTTTCTGTGCGAACAGCGGGAACGGCTGAAAGGGCGGCGGCGACAAATAGAGCTGCTCCGTGAATCCAGGCCACGGATCACTGATCCCAATACCAAAACCCAAGCCAAACAGGTTCAGAGTGTCGAGGAAGTTGACGATGGTAATGCTGCCCGCTTGGTTCAGGCCGGCGTGATACGACACCTGACCAAGCGTCAAATCCGCCGCGTGATTGCCGAGCTGATGGTCCGTGTCCACACCACTCCGGATGCCGTCACCGACCACATACTCGGTGGTGCCGGTCAAACCCTCTTCCTCAAGCGTGAGCGCGTAAGCGGCGCTGAAGGTATTCACCTGCACCGTCGACACCTCAGCACGGCCGAGGAACAGGAGTCCCTGGTCGGACGCTTGATGTGCAAGCTTGAGCACACTCATCCGCGGAACGATCACCTGATCACCCTCGTCGCGCATGGTGAAGGTGATCTGGTGGACAGCCTCAGTGCTGTTGAGCGTATCCACGCCGACGTTGTGGACGACGATCCCTTCATGCACCACAAATGCGGCGCTGAAAGTCGCCACCACGTCATATGTGCCATTGGGTACGAGAACATCGAAACTGGTCGAGCTGGGGGTCGTCACCACGCCGTAGGTCGCGCGGTCGTGAACCAACACCAGTGCCGGAGCCTGATCGAAGGACAGGTGTAGAGTTCCCGATTTGACAAATGCAAAGGGCACACGTTGCTGCTGGTCACCCGATACGATCAGCACCACGTTCGTATCGTAGGCATGCGGTGGCGCGGGCGGGACGGGAACGACGGCATTGTCCACGGAGAGATCGAAGGCCACGGTTTGCGTCGCCCCCGACGGGAGGGTGAAGCTTGCGGGCGTCAACGCCGCAGCGATGCCCACCGGCAAACCGGGAACGGTGAGGGTGTATGCACGGGGGACCGAGTCGAGGTTGCGAACCGTCAGCGCTTGACTGGTAGTCCAGATCGTCTGGGTCAGGTCGTCGAGACCAAAGCTGACCGCCGCGGGCGTCACGGCGGTCTGCCCCTGCACCGCGGCCAACACGTCGAGGCGACCGGCACCTTGGATGAGCGCCTCGTAGCCAAGGTCGACGCCATTTTGCATCAGCAACGATTTCACTTCGGCGGGCGACAGCAACGGCCGCTGGCCACAGATGAGCAAAGCCGCTCCAGCCACGTGCGGTGTGGCCATGGAGGTACCGGAGAGCGCAATGTGCCTCTGGTCCTCGCAATTCGGGCCGAGCGCCGTGCCACCGGCTTGCGCCGCACACACGTCAACGCCGGGCGCGAGGATCTCCGGCTTGAGGCCATAGATGCTGTTCGTCGGTCCACGCGCGCTGAAGGCGGCCACGGTATCGCTGTTGTCGACTGCCCCGACCGTCAGCGCGGTCCGCGCGCTCCCGGGCGAAGCAACGCTTCCAAAGCCGGGTCCGGCATTGCCGGCGGCGACCACCACCACCACGCCGGCCGCGGTCGCGCTATCCACCGCTTGGGACGTCGGGTCGTTCGCGTCACCCGGCCCCCCGAGACTCAGGTTGATGACATCGGCGTGGTCGGACGGATCGCCGTCGTTGTTGGGGTCGACGGCGCGCTCGATGCCGGCAATGACATCGGAGCTGAAGCACGAGCCATTGCTGTTGCACACCTTGTAGGCCAGAAGCTTCGCGTCTGGCGCCACGCCGAGCAACGTCCCGTTTCCAGTGGCGATCGCGGCGACGTGCGTACCGTGTCCATTGTCGTCGCGGGGATCCGCGTCCCCGTTCACAAAGTCGTAGCCGTCCAGAACCTTGCACCCCACGCCCAAACATCCGCCGAGGTCGGGGTGCGTATAGTCGATGCCGGTGTCCACAATGGCGAGCACCTTCCCGGCACCGCGGTACGAATACGTCGACCAAAACATCGGCGCCGCGACCAGATCGACGCCGGGCTCGATGACGGTCGTATGCGCTTCCACATCTGGATAGATGCTCTGCACGTCTGACAAGGCGCGCACTTGCGCCTGCATGGCCGGCGACAGCCGGGCCGCAAACCCATGGAACACGCGGGTGTATTCGCGCGTGATCACCTGATTGCGGGCCATGGCGCGCCGTTGAACCGCCGACGCAATCCGCAAAATGGCGGTGGCAGCGCGCTGGCGAACAACCTCCAGCGCCTGGCGCGCGGCGACTGCCTGTGCGGAAGCGACACGCGCCAACGGCATGCCACGAAGCTGCACCAACACCGCCTCGGCTTGATCGGTGATCGTTGCAACAACGGGTTTCGGCATTCCGCTTGCCGTGTCAGTGGCCATCACCATCGCCCGCACGTCCGGGGACACGGGGGTCAGTGTGGAAGTGCCGTCAATGGTCTTGAGCAGGACCGCGGGAGGGCTACCTCTCAGGCTCTGGGCACCCGCGCCTACCGCCAGCACCAACGTAAGGCTGCTCCACAACAGCGCGCGCCGCAGCGTTTGGCCTGGCCAGTTCGCGTGGGCTCTGTGGGCACGCATCGTGTGTATCTTGCCGTCCGTGCCACGCAGGAACCCCCGACGCGTCTGGTTGTCGCAACCTGGCAACGAAAAACGACTTATCATCCCTCTTTTCTGTACGCTTTGAAAGGATGCGCCGGGAAAAGTGGCCATTCTGAGGAGCGGCGTTGGTGCGTGATTACGGAGGGAAGCGCACGCCCTTGATTGTCACCATGCGACCGTCGATGGGCTTCACTATGATCGCGCCGGTACCAATCAACTCTGTAGATGACGCCCAGAACGCGCCTGGGCAGCCCTCGGCGCAGCTGACCTCCGATTCGGAGCACCCCTTGTAGCAAGGCTCCTGTGATGGCGGGCACGCACCGAGGCATAGACGTCCGTTGCGCTCGCATTCGAGCATGCATGCCCTCTGAGTCACAGGAACGGCCAGAAACTTCGGCGCCGGCACATCCTGCGGCCACCGCTGGTAGCAGCCCGCAAGCATCGGCACGACCACAACGGTCAGGGCGCGTCTTGGCAGCATGAGGCCGAGCCATGGCGGTGGTCCCGCCGGTTGATCTTAAGAGCCACGGCTGAGCCGCTGCGCCAGCCGGTCGCGCAGGCCACCGAAGCTGCCATTGGACATCAGGAGAATGACGTCACCACCGCGCGCTTCAGTGTGCAGCGCGTTGGCGATCGTCTCGACATCCGCAAGCGCCCGCGCCGACTTGCCGCGCGCCTCCAGATCGGCGGCGAGCTGCTCGGGCGAGAACAGCTCGGTCTCCGTCACCGTGTCGGTGGCCTTGTGGAAGACGCCGCCGATGATCACCTGGTCCGCCGCGGCGAACGCCTCCACATACTCGCGCTGGAACACCTTGCGGCGGCTCGTATTGGAGCGCGGCTCGAAAACTGCCCACAAGCGACGGCGGGGATAGCGCGAACGCAGCGCCGCGATGACGCCGCCGACCGCGGTCGGATGATGCGCGAAGTCGTCGATCACCGTGATACTGTGGAACTCGCCGACCAACTCCTGGCGGCGCGCCACGCCGCGAAAGCTCTGCAGCCCGGGCAAGATCTCGGCTGGACGCAACCCCAGGGCGCGCGCCATCACGAAGACGCCCAGCGCATTGCGGGCATTGATTCCCCCGGGCAGCTGCGTGCGCACGGTGCACTCCGTCGTGCCGTCATGTACCACGTCGAAGCTCGTGTGGATGCCGTTGTCACGCAAGTTGGTCGCTTGCCATTCGGCACCGAGGCCGAATGCCACGACGCCGGGGTGTGTCTTGGCAACGTCGCGCGCGTGCCGAAAGTCGGAGGCGACCACGAGGGGCGCTGTTTTCGGCAGGAGGGCCACCAGTTGGCGAAACGCGTCCTTGACGTGCGCCAGGTCGCGGTAGATGTCGGCATGATCGAACTCGACAGCGGTCAGCAGCAATGCCTGTGGCCGGTAGTGCAGGAACTTCGGCCCCTTGTCGAAGAAGGCGGTGTCGTATTCGTCACCCTCGATGACGAAGTCGGCGCCGCCACCGAGCTTGTAGTTGCCGCCGAAGTCCAGCGCGTCGCCGCCCACCATGACGCTGGGATCGCGCCCGGCTTGTTCGAGCACCCAAGCGAGCAGCGCGGTCGACGTGGTCTTCCCATGCGTCCCCGCCACGACGATAGAACGGCGATCGGCGATGAACAGCTCGGCCAGTGCCTGTGGCAAGGACACGTACGGGAGGTCGCTTGCCAGCAACGCCTCGACCTCCGGATTCGTCCGCGACACCTTGTTGCCCACGACCACGAGGTCGGGTCGATCCGCAAGGTTGTCGGCGTGAAACCCTTGCCGAATCTGGATGCCCAGGCGCTCCAGCAGCGTGCTGATCGGCGGGTAGACGTTCTCATCCGAGCCGGAGACCACGTAGCCGCGCTGCTTGAGCATCCCCGCCAGCGCCGACATGGCGACACCGCAGATGGCGGTAAGGTGGACGCGCCGAGCGTCGCCGCGGCGCACCGCGTCCGGAACCACGTTCGTCGCCATCAGCAGCGTTCTCCACTTTTGCCTTTTGCGTTTTGCGTGTTGCCTTTTGCCCTTCTGTTCATTGCAGCGCCTTGACGATCGTATCATGGATGTGCGGCCGAAAAGCGCGGATCTGCTCGTTGTCGCGGCTCGGATGCACACGGTTGCTGAGCAAGAGCACATGGCGATCGTGCTGCAAATCAATCCACACCGAGGTGCCGGTAAAGCCCAGGTGCCCGACCGCGTAGCGCGAGAAGAGCTCGCCGGCGCTTGAGTTGGCCGCCGACGGCGTATCCCACCCCAAACACCAGGTCGAGTCCGGCACCGCCCCGTCACGGGTCCAGAACTCTTGCACGATGCGCTCCGGAATGAAGCTATTCGCGCCGCGAGAACACGCCTTCAGGCAACACACGATCGTGTCGAGATCCTGCGCCGATGAAAAGAGCCCGGCATGCCCGGCGACACCACCCATGGCGTAGGCATTGTCATCGTGCACCTCACCGCAGAGGATCTTCTTGCGCCACGGACACCGTTCGGTCGGCGCGATCATCTCGGTCACCGGGACAAGTCGGCGCGTGCGTAGCAAAGAGAGATCGATAAACGCCGTCGCCCGCAGCCCCAGCGGGCGAAAAATGCGCTCGTGGCAGAAGCGGTCGAGCGTCATGCCGCTGACCTCTTCGATGACCGCGCCCAGGAGGATGAATCCGAGATCGCTGTACAGCGTGCGCGTCCCGGGTGGGGCTTCGAGCCGCTCCTTATGGATGGCTTGATAGACATGCTCCTTGGCGCCGCGGCTGCCGAGAAACTTGATGCGCCCGCCGTGGCGCTCGATCTGCAAGACCTCCTTGTAGAAGGGTTGCCAGGCGGCCAGCCCCGAGCAGTGACTCAGCAGGTGACGGAAGGTGATGTGGGTCTTCCCGAGCACGCCGAAGTTGTGAAAGAAGCGCGTCACGCGATCATCGAGCCGCAGCTTGCCCTCCCGCACCAGCAGCATCACGGCAATGGTGGTCGCAAACGGCTTGGTCAGCGACGACACATCGAAGATCGTGTCCTCCCCCATCGGCGTGACGGTCGGCTCGATGCTGCGGTTGCCGAAGGCCCGCCGATAAAAGACGCGCGTCCCTTCGCGCACCAGCAGCACGGCGCCGGGAAAGACCTGGCGCTCGACGGCGCTCTCCATCTCGCGTTCAACCGCGTCGAAGCTCATGGAACAGTCCTGAGTGCCGAGTGCTGAGTCCTGAGTATAGGGAGCGCCGCAGTTCGCATCACAATCCAACCTTGATCTCAGACTCAGGACTCAGCACTGCTCCGCCAGTGACGGTTCGAGCAGCGTGAGGCGCTCGTCGGCGAGGCGGGCGCGGACGCCGAGTGGGAGCGTCAGCGTACCTGCCCCGTGGCCGCTCGGCAGGCCGAACGCAACCGGATACGGCGCCGACGCAAACGCCGCGTCGATCACCTCGCGCACGGAGACCGGCGGGTTGCCCGGAGCGACACAACCGTCCATCTCACCGAAGATCACGCCGGCGACATCGTCGAAAACGCCGGCGTACCGCAGCTGCATGAGCATGCGATCGATGCGAAACGGCTTCTCGTTCACGTCCTCCAGGAACAGCAGCCGCCCACGTGTCTCGATGGCGTAGGGGGTGCCGAGCATCGCAACCACGATGGACAGGCAGCCGCCGACCAACAGACCCTCCGCCGTCCCCGGTCGAATCACCACCGGCGCCGCCTCGCTCCATCCCTGGCGACCGTTACCGAGCAGGCGGCAGAGGAAATCGGTCGCCGCGGGCCGTTGCGGTAAGCCGTTCACCATCGGGCCGTGGAAGGTGACCAACTCGGCGCGTTGCACGAAGTCATTCAGCAAGAAGGTAATGTCGCTGTGACCGACCACAATCTTGGGGTGGTGGCGGATGAGCGAGAGATCGAGCTGCGACAGTAGACGTCCCGATCCGTAGCCGCCGCGGGCGGCGATGATCGCGGTGACCTCCGGGTCGCGAAACATATCGTGAATGTCGGCGACGCGCTCGCGGTCGGTACCAGCGAGGTAACCTGCCTTCTTGAGAACGGCGGTACCCAGACGTACCCGGAAGCCCGCCGCCTCCAGCACCTGGACGCCGGCGCGTACGAACGTCTCATCGACCGCAGCAGCCGGCGCGATCACCCCCACCACATCCCCCCGCCGCAACGGGGCTGGCTTGCGCATCATCTCAACCGCAGGCCTGACGGCCGGCGTCTTTTCTATGGCCCGCTCCCGCTGGTCGCTGCAGAATGCCAAGTCTGACAAGCTGTCAGGCCCTTCCGCGACCCCGTCGCGACTCGGGGGGGTAGAAAAGACGCCGGCCGCAGGGCCTCGTTATTCTTCCAGTGCACGCATAGCGATCGCGCTGTGCGCCCAGGAGCCGCCGGCGCGCAACGCCATGGCGACAAAAATGGTCTCCGCGACCTCGGCCTCCGTGGCACCCGCCTTCTTGGCCCGCTTGGTATGCGCGTCGATGCAGTACGGGCATTGGGTAATGTGGGCCGTAGCGATCGCGATCAACTCCTTGGTCTTCACGCTCAGGGCACCCTCTTCGAACACCTTCGTATCGAACTCGACGAAGGCCTTGAAGAGATCCGGCTTCAGCTCGCGCAGCTTGCGCAGCCGCTTCATGTCGTCAGGATGATAAAAGCATTCGGCCATGACTTGGCTCCTTTGAACGCCCGGCGCGGTTGGCTTATGACGGCTTCGCCGCCTTGCTGTGCGCCAGCTCGTCGTCGATGATCTCTTTGAACTTCTCGAAAGGCTCCGCGCCCGAAATCATGCGTCCGTTGATGAAGAACGCCGGTGTCCCGGTCACGCCGACGTCGGTGGCATCTTCCATGTCCTTGTCGATGTCCGCCTTGAACTGCTGCTTGGCAATACACTCGTCGAACTTGGCGCGATCCAGCTTGACCTCATCGGCCAGGGTCTTGAACTTGTCGGCGCTGAGGTCCGTCGCCGCCATCAGCTTGTCGTGGTACTCCCAGAATTTCCCTTGTGCCTGTGCGCAGTGCGCCGCCTCTGACGCCGGGCGGGCACTGGCGTGGATGTCCAGCGGGAAGTCACGGTAGACGAAGCGCACCTTGTCGCCGTAGGTTTTCAGCACCTGCTGCACGCTCTCCTCGGCTTTCTTGCAGAACGGACACTCGTAATCGGAGAACTCGATAATCGTGATCGGGGCGTTCTTCGGACCGCGCTCCGGGCGGCCACCGGTTCCCACTTCGATCTTCGGTGGTTGGAGAATGACGACCGTCGCGTATTTCTTCCGCAGGCCGTCCAAATAATCTTGCTCGACCTGCGCCGCCTTCTGCTGCTTGATGTACTCGACGATACGCGGCTTGACGCTCTCGAGCGTCGCATCCTTCAATGCCTGCTTGTTGTCGTCGTAGACTTTTTGAATCTCGGCGTCGGTCGGCTCGGCAACCTTGCCGGCGATCTCCTGTTGCAGCGCCTCCGGCGTCATCCCGCGCGCCTTGGCTTCCTGCTTGTACAGCTCGATGGTAATCAGCTCATCAAGACCATCCCGCAAGGCCTCGTACCGTTCGTTGTCAATTTCGATCAACTTCGGCTTGACGTGCTTGTCGAGCTCGGCACGTGTGATCGGATGACCACCAACGGTGGCAACCGGCGGCTCAGCCGCGCTTACACCGGCGAACAAGCCAAGAATCATCGTGGTCAAGACAATAGTGCGCATTGGAACTCCTCCTCATTTCAATCGAAGAGCTAGAAGCTACGGGGTGTCGGACTTCGCAGCCTCTAGCGACCAATCCTGCCCTGAGGCTCCCCGTAGGGGGGAGCGGACCATAGAACAGACGCCGGCCGCAGGCCCTAGCCGAAGATCCAGGCGCGCTTGCGTGGCGCACCAGGCGGCTTGAACTCGTGACTGGATCCCTTGAGACCGGCGTTGAAGACTTCAAGCTTGGCGTGCTGGCGCTCCTCGAACTCATCCAACTCGCGCTGCCGGCGCTCCTGAAAGCTGTTGAACTCCTCCAGCCAGCTCTTGTGAAACTCCTGCAGCGCCCGGCTGATGTGCCCGCGCATCGACGTCGTGACGACATAGGAGCCCTGGCAGAACGGGCAGTAGAAGACGACGCCGCTCCGAAAGTGCCGGAACGCAACCGCATAGGTTCCATGGCAACGGAAGCATTCGATGGGCACTTCCCACTCTTCAATCTCCGGAATGCTCAGTGACGTGGCCGGCGCAGCCGCGACGGGCACAGTGGCGAGGGCAACCGGAGCGGCAGGCGCGGGCGCGGGAGCAGACGCAGCCGGAGCGGCGCCGGCAGTAGGGGCAGGTGACGGAGCAGCCCCTTCCTTTTTGAAGCGCGATGGAAAGTCCGCGCCGAACGTCTCTTCCGGATGCAGCAGCTTGGCACGCGCCAGCAGCGTCTCCTCGCTCTCCGGGATCTTGGGGTCCGGAACGCAGCAGTCGACCGGGCACACCGCGGCACACGCTTCGTGATCAAAAAAGCCGACGCACTCCGTGCATTTGTCGGGAACGATGTAGAAGATGTCCGTCGCGATCGCCGCATGCATCGACCCGTTGAGCTCCCACTCGACGCCGCCTTGATAAATGGCGGTGTTCGGGCATTCCGATTCGCAGGCGCCACAGTTGATGCATTCACTCGTGATAACCGTTGCCATCCGCTGACCTCAAAATGAAATTCAACAGGAACCTTACCAATGCCACACGGCCGTAGCAAATCCCTGGGCCTGCGGCCGGCGTCTCTTCTATGGGCCCGCTCCCCCCTTCGGGGAGCCTCAGGACAGGATTGGTCGCCAGGGACTCCACGTCCGTCAGGCCGCTTGGACGTCACCGCATGATCAGTTGCCCGCAGTGCATTGCCGGGCGTGCGCGGGATCAATCGTCGCGGTAGCGAGCGACGGCGGATCGAGCAGCGCCGGCTGCGTGAAGTCGAAGAGATCGAGCAGCGGGTCGGCATTGGCGTCGCGATTGGTCAGCGCCGGCAGATCGAAGCGTGATTCGATAAAACGCAGAATCGAGGTGTGATCATAGATGTTGTGCGACACGTAGCCCGGGCGTGCGTATGGGGAGACGAGCACGAAGGGAACCCGGAAACCGTAACGGTCGAACTGTGCCACCGGGCCGCCCGCATCGAGCATCGGCGGGATGTCGTCCGGAATGCATGCCGGTGGCGGCGGCACATGGTCGTAGAAACCGCCGTGCTCGTCATAGGTCAGGAACAGCGCCGACGTCGACCACAGCGGGCTGCTGGTAAGCGCGGCGACCACCTTGCTGACGAACTGCTGGCCGATCTGGATGTTCGACGGCGGGTGCTCGTCGGTCTCGGGACCCGTGAGTGGAGTAAATGCCGGGTCGACGAAGCTCACCTGCGGCAACGTCCCCGCGGCCGCGTCGGCGTAGAACTGCGCAATGCGCGCCTGGTTCTTCACCCGATTGTTGACGTGCAAAAAGACCGCGAATGGCGCATCGGTGTAGTAGATCTTCCACGAGATGTGCTGCTCGTCGAGCAAGTCGAAGATTGAGCGCTGCGGCCAGCCGCCCGAGGTCGTGTCGTTATGGATGTGTCCGAACGAGGTTCCGGTGAGGAAATAGAACCGATTCGGATAGGTCGAGCTCAGCAGCGAGCAGAAGTAGCGATCGGCGGTCGCATACTGGACGGCCAGGGAGTAGTAGAACGGCAAATCGCTCTGGTCGTAATAGCCCATGGCGCGCGCGCCGTCGGGATTGTTCTCTTTCACGAAGCCGTCGTTGTTGCCATCGTCGTATTCGCCGTGGCTGCCGCTCCAGGAATGGTTGGTGTCGTCGGTACAGTACGGGACCTGATGAAAGGACGGCACCGGTGTGCCGTCGGCGTCGGGATTGCTGGTGCCGGCAGGCAGGCCATCCACACCTGACAGCTTTCCGAAATAGCTGTCGAAGGACCGGTTCTCCTGCATGAGCACGACGATGTGCTCGATCGGGATCTGCGCGCCGTGCGGCGCCGCGGCGGGCAAGCTGTCCGCCGGCAAGGCGCCCGAATGGAACGCGCAGGACGGCGCCGTCGGCGGGGGTGTCGCCGTCGGCGGCGTGGTCCGCGTTGGCGCCGGCGTCGCGGTATCAGCCGGCGTCGCGGTCGCGCTCGGCGTCGACGAGGGGGTTGGGGTGACGGAGACGGCGCAGCCGTTCAAGGCGTTGCCCACGCCGGTAACGATTTCGTCGATGCCGATGGTCCCGTCGCCGTCCGCATCTCCGGCGCGGCAGGCCGAGATATCGCTGCCGCCGAGGTCGATGTTCACCATCGTGATCAGCTCGTTGACCGTGGTGCTGCCGTCGCCGTCGCAGTCCCCGACGCACGCCGCCAGGGCCGCACGGGGCTGGAAACCGGCAAAGGCCACGAAGAACACCGCCGCCGCGAAGGCGAGCATCGAGCGAGTTGTGAAGCGAGGAGTTGCGTCACGCATGTGGCCCCCTTGAACCTGCCCTACTGCGACCGACGGACATCGACCATGTCGAAGGGATTCGCATGCGAGGACACGATCCCTGAGAAGAGTACCCGTCGGCGCCAATGGGAAGACTGCCGCTTCGAGTAGCACGACCGGCTGGTCTATTGGAAGCTCAGACCTGGGCCAGCTGCGCCGGAACCCGCGCCAGGCGCTCTGCGGCGGCACGCAACGTTGCCTCGCGCTTGCAGAATGCGAAGCGGACCAGATTGCGTCCAAGCCCCGCGTGGCGATAGAAGCTCGACCCGGGCACTGCCGCGACGCCGATGTCGCGCACCAACCACTGGCAGAATTCGACGTCGTCGTGGCGGCCGAACGGGCTGATGTCGGCGAGGATGTAATACGCACCCTCCGGCACGAAGATACGGAAGCCCGCGGCGCACAACGCGTCGCTCAGGATGGTCCGGCGGGCCGCGTACGCCGCGGCGAGCTCCTGGTAGTACGTATCGGGAAACCCGAGCGCGCACACGCCGGCGCGCTGCAACGGGTGGGGCGCACCGACCGTGAGGAAGTCGTGTGTCTTGCGAATCGCCGCCGTGAGCCGCGGTGGCGCCAGCGCATAGGCCAGACGCCAGCCGGTCACCGCGTACGTTTTCGACAGCCCACTGATCGTCACCGTACGGTCGCGCATGCCGGCGAGACCTGCGAGCGAGAGATGCGTCCGCTCGTCATAGATGATGTGTTCGTAGATCTCGTCGGTAATCGCCAGACAATCGACCTCCTGGCAGACCGCCGCGATGTCCTCCAACTCGGCGCGTGTGAACACGTGACCGCTCGGGTTGTGCGGCGTGTTGACGATGATCGCTTTGGTGCGCGAGCTGCACGCCGCGCGCAGCTCGGCAATGTCGAACGTGAAATGCGGCGGGCGCAGCGGAACATACACCGGCGTCGCGCCGCTGAGCACCGCATCGGGGCCGTAGTTCTCGTAGAACGGCTCGAAGATGACGATCTCATCGCCGGCATTGACCAGCGCGAGCAGCGTCGCGATCATCGCTTCGGTCGATCCGCAGGTGACCGTGATCTCGCTGTCGGGGTCGTAGACGATGCCATTGGCGCGCTCCACCTTGGCCGCGATGGCGTGACGGAAATCGTGTGTCCCCCAGGTGACGGCGTACTGGTTGAAATCGGCGTCGATGGCCTGCTTCGCCGCCTCCTTCAACTCCGCCGGTGCCGGGAAGTCGGGAAACCCCTGGGCGAGGTTGACGCCCGCGTGCTGCTCGCACAGCCGGGTCATGCCGCGGATGACCGATTCGGTGAAACGTTCGGACTTCTCGGACACGGAGCGCATGGAGCCGGGTTAGTAAAACGAAAAACGTGAAACGTAAACCATTGCGCCGCGCCGTTTCTGCCAAGCCACAGAGCAGGCGGATTTCGGCGTCGCCGGTTGGGCTTGCCAGGGGCCTGCGTCGGCGTTCAACCAGCGCCCGCCAAGGCCGCCGTGACCAGCTCCGACACTTTGTCAGGCTGCTCCTCGTGGAGGACGAGTTTCGTGTGGGGGACCGAGTGAAAGGCGGCGACATTGGGGAACTGCGTTGCCATCGCGCGCGCGATCACCTCGGGGAAGGTGGGATCGGCAGCGCCCCACACGAACGTCACCGGCATGGGCAAGTTGCCATGCAGCTCGACGAAGCGATCGATGCGTTCGAATTTCATGCTCACGAGGAACTGCAGCGTCGCCGCAAGACGGGCCGGGTTCGAGACCAGCGGCGCGACGAACAGGTCGGTGAACTGGCCGTCGATCAAGTCAAGATTCTCGAAGCAGCCACCGAACCCCATCGGCGAGCGTCGGATGCGTCGCGAGGCCAGCATGCCCCGCAAGACGACACTACTGCCCGGCAGCTGCGACAGAAATTGGTAGAGTGGAATCCACGGGGGGCGGTGTCCGGGCATCTCCGTGTTGGTCAGCACGAGATGGGAGACGCGCCCGCCGTCGAGCAGGGCCAGCTCGCGTGCAACCCAGCCGCCCGTATCATTGCCGATCAGCGCGTACGACGAGATGTCCAGCGCGCGCAGCGCACGCTGGAGCACCGCGCCTTGACCTGGCGAGGAGAAATCCGCCACAGCCCGCGAGGTCGAATCGCCAAGTCCGACCAGGTCGAATGCATGGCAGGTGAAGCGCGGCGCGAGTTGCGGCACGACTTTTCGCCAGGTCAGGCCGGAGAGCGGGAAGCCGTGCAAGAGGACCAGGGCGGGACCAGTCCCCATCTTGCGGTAGCAGATCCGCGCTTCCGCCACGTCGATGAAATGTGGGCTCTCGAATTCGTTGGGCACTGACGTGTGCATCACCTTATCCTCGACTCGGAAGAGCGCACCACAAGGCATTGAACGCCGCAGCTACCGTCGCGGCGTGGAGAGCATGCCACAATCGCCGCAGCCGCTCCATTCAACCATCAGATCTCCCCTCGACCGGTGCGCGTCCTCGTCGGCGCCGCTGCTCCAGCATTGCTCTGAGGAATCGGTGGACCTCGCCGGGATCTTCGATCTGATAACGGGCCAGCGTGCGCACGCCGGGCACCCCGACGCGAATGGTGATCGCGGCGGCAGGCAGCTGGCCAAAGGCGTCCTCGTCGGTCTGATCGTCGCCGATGAACACCGCGAGGGCGGCAGGGGCGTGGGCGGCCAGCAGCCGGCATACCGTCTTCCTTTTGTTGGCGCCGCTGAGTCGAATTTCACTGACCTCGTGGCCGTGCGCGAGGGGCATCGGTACGCCCTTCTTCTGGTACGCGTCCACCACGGCCGCGAGCGTCCCGTCGAAGTCGAGAAAGCAGAACACGCTCTCCGCGTCCCGCAGCTGCAGCAGGATCTGCTCTTCCTCACCGACTAGGGGCTCCATTCGGTTCAGCCACCTCCACACAGACGCGTCGGTTCCGCGGGAGTGACCACCCATGTTGCAGCGCCCCACGTGCGTCCGCAAGCTCCCTGCGGCGTTGGAGCAGTTGCGCAACGACCCGACTACGATTACTTCAGCGTCCCATGACTGTGGAGTGTAGAGACATCGACGGTGGCGTCCGCATCTTGACCCTGAACAATTCGCCGGCCAACGCCTTCAACCGCGCCTTGCTGGCGGATCTCGGCGCGGCGGTAGAAGCCGCCAGCAATGACGTTCACGTGCGCGCCGTGGTGGTGACCGGTGCGGGCAAGTTCTTCAGCGGCGGTCTGGATCTGAAGGAAGTGACGTCCGCGTCGCAGCCCGAGGTCTTCGGCTCAACCTTCGGCCGCGACGATGGGGTCTTTGCGTTGTGGACTTTGCCGAAACCGACGGTGGCCATGGTCAACGGCCACGCCATTGCCGGCGGCGCGATTCTGTGTCTGGCCTGCGATGTGCGGATCGTCGCGCGGGGAGCCACAAGGATCGGTCTGAACGAAGCCGCGATCGGTCTGCCGTTTCCCAGTGGCGCTTACGAGATTGCCGCGCTCGCGTTGAACAACCAGCAGGCGCGTCGTGTGCTGCTCGAAGCAGGCCTACACACTCCGGACGTGGCCAACATCCTGGGCCTGGTCGATGAGATCGTAGCGCCCGCTGACCTCGAACGGGTCTGCATCGAACGCGCCCGTCTGCTCGCGGGATACTCGCCGGCCGCCTACGCGCATACCAAGCGTCGCCTGCAGCGCGACGCCGTGCAACGCGTCGTCAGCGAACCCGACGAACAACGGCGCGCCACCGCAAAGGTCTGGGCATCGGCCGAGGTCCAGGCGATCGTCAAGCAACAGCTGTTACGCCTGAGCGCGAAGAAGTAGGGCGAGCCACTTTTAGGGTAGCCGCGTCAGGTCAAGCGTCAGCATGTATCCACCCATCCCTTGCTGGGAGAACGCATACGAACCGGTCACGTGATTCGGCCCGGTCAGCTCCAGCAGCAGGTTGATCTAACAAGCCGCCCCGGTGCGTGAGGCTCGTCCGGACTCTTAAGGGACACCGAGGAACCATCAGAAGTATCGCTTTCGACTCAGGGGGACTAATCCTGGCCAGCGGGAGTGATGACCACACGACCAAGCTGTGGGAGCATCCACGGAATCAAGCCCAGTGATCCCGCCGTAGCCGACCTGCGGGATAGCTTGTGCGAGCAGGAAAGATTCTGATCGCTGGGAAGTGCGTACTCGGCCACCAGTGCGTACTTGACGAGGAACTCGCCCAACGTTCGCCATGTCCAGCCTCGGCGGCCGCGGCCGGCGGTTGACAGCGTATGCCGCCGGGCGCTAGCCCAAATGCCAATGCAGGACCAAGCACACACCGTTGCCATCGTTGGCGGAGGGATCGTCGGCCTGGCGACCACGCTGGTGCTTACGGAGCGCTTTCCATCGTGCGGCGTGGTCGTCGTGGAAAAGGAGCACGCCGTGGCCCAGCACCAAACGGGGCACAACAGCGGTGTCATCCACGCCGGTATCTACTACCGGCCGGGGTCGTACAAGGCGCAACTGTGCGTCGAAGGCGTGCAGTTGATGAAGGCGTTCTGCGACGCCAACGGCATTCGCTACGAACACTGCGGCAAAGTCGTAGTGGCCACGAGTGAGGAGGAATTGCCGCGATTGCAGACCCTCTTCGAGCGCGGCACGGCCAACGGCGTGCCGGGGTTGAAGATGATCGGGCGGGAGGAGATGCGTGAGCTCGAGCCGCACGCGCGCGCGCTACGCGCCTTGCACTCGCCGTTCACGGCCATCGTCGATTACACCGAGGTGACGCGTGCCATGGCGCGCACGCTGGCACAACGCGGCGTGAGCGTTCTCACGGGGCGCCGCGTGCACGCGATCAGACGGGCCGATGGCGGTCTGGTGCTCGAGACGGGCCAGGGTGAGGTGGTTGCGCGCCACCTGATCAATTGCGCCGGGCTCTATGCCGATGCGGTCGCGCGCTTGATGGGCGTGCAACCCGACGTGCAGATCATTCCCTTCCGCGGCGAATACTACACGCTGCGTCAGGGACAGCAGCTGGTGCGCGGCCTCATCTATCCGGTGCCGGATCCGGAGTTCCCCTTTCTCGGCGTGCACTTCACCAAGCGCATCCAGGGCGACATCGAAGCGGGACCGAACGCGGTCCTGGCGTTTGCACGCGAAGGTTACCGCATGCGGCAAATCAATGTAGCCGAGCTCCTGCGCGTGCTCGGCTACCGAGGCTTCTGGGCGATGGCCGCGAAATACTGGCGCACCGGCGCATACGAGTTCTATCGCTCGCTCAGCAAGCCGGCCTTCGTGCGCGCGCTGCAGAAGCTCGTTCCAGATCTGCAAGGCAGCGACATGGTGCCCGGCGGCTCCGGCGTGCGCGCCCAGGCCGTGAGCCGCGACGGCGCACTGGTCGACGATTTCAAGATCAGCGAGACGCCGGATGCGATCCACGTGCTGAACGCACCATCGCCTGCCGCCACCGCGTCGTTGGCGATCGGCAAACACATCGCGGCGTTGGCAGGAAAGTCGTTCGAACTGGGGAACGGCTAACCGCCCGTTGAAAGGCGCCGCCCCATGCTTCGAGAGCCTCAGCATGAGCGGTTCCCCTCCCCTTCCTGGCATCTTTGAAGATTTCCCGCTCACCCTGAGGCTCTCGAAGGGTGAGCTTCCCTTTTTCAAACGGGCTGTTAAAGCAGACGACAGACTTTGAGACGACAGACAACAGACGCGAACCTTTGCTAACGTTGGCGGTGGATCTCTGATAGAAGAAGCTCGCACGAGATCACACTCCGAAGGAGGATCACGATGAGGCGAGTGCTGTTGGGCCTGACGATTTGTACGTTCCTGCTGGGCGCGGCCGACGCGATTGCGGGAGTCAATTGCGAGCAAGTGCGCCGCTACACCCAGACCGGGCGCACGCCGGAAGACATCGCCGACTCGATGATCGTGGACGTGAGCGAAGTCAAGAAATGTCTGGATGCGGGCACCAAGGCCGCCGCTCCCACGCCGGCGTCGCAGGAGCCTGAGCAAAAGCAGAAGTAGGCCTGCACCCAGCGTCTTTTGTCTCCTCAGCTCCCCGCTTGGCCGCGGCGAGCTTGCAATTTCGACAGCGGGGTTTACCGCCCACCGCACTGCCTCGTAGGCTGCTCCTGTCGAGCTTGCTTGGTTGACAACGCGCCAAGCCGACTTACATAGCGTTC
>CAZTDK010000019.1:19734-20164 GCA_964611965.1 uncultured Binatia bacterium (SeqCode)
CCTGAGACTCATTGGACTCGACGATACTGTTGTATTCCCATCAATGACCGTGACGTTGCCCGTGGACGTCGGTGACGACGAGCACGTGTTTTTGGTCCCGCGGCACGGGAAGGACTATGCCGCCGTTGGCGTCGTTGCTGAGGTGGCGGAGCGTGTGCGGCTGCAGGGGGGCGGCAAGGCTGCTGTCCTGAGAGGCCTGCACCGCGGGGTTGCCGGCGCCGCACGCAGCGACGCGGCTGGCAACCTCATCGTGGACGTGGAGGAGCGGCCCGACGTTGCGCCGCCACCGAGCCGCACTGCTGAGCTTGAACGCGAGTACCGCGCGGTGGTCCTCGAGATCCTCGACCTGCGTGGCGATGATGGCCGTGTGGCCACATTTCTGCGCTCGATCAGCGACCCGGGTACTCTCGCCGACACGTCGGGCTATTCG
>CAZTDK010000020.1:0-19939 GCA_964611965.1 uncultured Binatia bacterium (SeqCode)
CGACTCAGCCAGGGAATTCGATTCCCTGGCGGCTGGCGCGCCGTGCGGCTTAACTCACTGGCATTGGGGTTAGACAAGTTTTGACGGGTATTGGCGCGGCAGCCGGGGCGCCCCAAATCCTTGCGGCCGCAAACAGTGCTCCGCTATAAGCCCACGCCATGCGCCACACTCACCTGCTGTTGTGTGCCGCGATGGCTCTGGCTGTCGCATTGGTCTCTCCATGTGACGCCGAGCCGCCGGCCAGTGCGGCGCCATTCAAGGTCGCGCTGCTGAGTCCGGGACCGGTGAGCGACGCCGGGTGGAACGCGCTTGCCTACGAAGGGCTGCTGGCCATCCGCGATCAGCTCGGTGCCGAGGTCGCGCAGATTCAAACCAAAACCCCGGCGGAGTTCGAAGAGGGTTTCCGCGACTTCGCGCGGCGCGGGTACAAGCTGGTCTTCGGTCACGGCTTCGAGTTTCAAGACGCCGCCGCCGCCGTGGCTCCCGATTTCCCGGACACCGTCTTCATCACCACCTCCGGCAACACCGTGCGCAAGAACGTCGCACCGATACGCTTCATGCTCGAAGAAGCGACCTACCTCGAAGGGATGCTGGCCGGCGGCATGTCGAAGACCGGCAAGGCCGGCGTTGTCGGCGGTATCGAGATCCCGTCGGTGAAGAGTACGATCATCGCCTTCCAGGCCGGCGCGAAGGCGGTACGTCCCGACTTCAGCATCGTCACCGCATACGTCGGCAACTGGGAAGATGTCGGCGCGGCAAAGGAAGCGGCGCTCGCGCAGATCCAGCAAGGCTGCGACTTCCTCTTCCATAACGCCGACGCCGCCGGGCTCGGCGTCTTCCGTGCCGCCGAGGAAAGGAAGGTTTACGCCTTCGGCAGCAACAAGAACCAGAACGACGTGGCGCCCGACGTCGTCATCGCCAGCGCCGTTGCCGACATCCCACGGGCATTCGTGCAGGTGGCGCGCGAGGTCAAAGAGGGGCGCTTCGTCGGTAAGATCGAACGCATGGGCATGAAAGACGGCGTGGTCTCGTTGGTCTTCAACCCGCGTCTCGAACCGCGCATCCCGGCCGACCTCAAAACCCGCGTCGATCACGCCCGCGAGGCGATCATCGCGGGAACACTGAATGTGCCTACCGCCGAGTTCTAGGGCCTGCGGCCGGCGTCTCTTCTATGGTCCGCTCCCGTTGGTCGCTATTGCTCGGCATCGCGAAGGCTTTTGACTCACGCGTAACATGTTCCCAACAGCAAGTAGCCCGATAACCTGCCCCGACGTGGAAGCGTGCAGCGACCCAACGGGGAGCGGACCATAGAAATGACGCCGACCGCAGGTCCGCCGACTGCAGGTCTGCCGAAGGCAGGTCTCTCGGTGCGCGGCGTCAGCAAGCGCTTCGGCAGCGTCCAGGCGCTAGCCGGTGTCGACCTCGACTTCCGCGCCGGAGAAATCCACGCCATCCTCGGCGAAAACGGCGCCGGCAAGTCGACACTCATGCACGTGCTCAACGGCGTGCTGCGCCCCGATGGCGGGACGCTCCTCCTCGACGGCCGGCCGGTGTCGTTCACCTCGTCGCGCGCCGCCCGCAACGCCGGCATCGGCATGGTGCATCAGCATTTCACCCTGGTGGAAGCCCTCACCGTCGCCGAGAACCTGGCGCTGAGCTTGCCGGGACCAGCGAGCTGGCGCTTCGATGCACGCGCGGTCGCCGCCAGGGCCCGTGCGCTGGCGAGTCGCATCGGTCTCGACCTGAGCCCACCTGAGGCCCGGGTATGCGACCTACCGGTCGGCGCCCGCCAGCGGCTCGAAATCATCAAGGCATTGGCCGGAGCCGGGCGGGTGTTGATTCTCGACGAGCCGACTGCCGTCCTCACCCCCCAGGAGGTCGCGCAGTTGTTCGCCATGCTGCGCGCGCTGCGCGCCGAGAAGCGTCTGGTGATCTTCATTACGCACAAGCTGCGCGAGGTCGCGGCGATTGCGGACCGGGTGACGATCATGCGCCGCGGCCGCGTCGTCGATACGCGGTCGGTTGACACCGTCAGTGAGAGTCAGATGGCGGAGCTCATGGTTGGCGAGGTGACCGGCGCGCCACCCCGTGCGCCGCACGCCGCGTCAGCGGGTGAGCCCGCGCTGGAGGCATTGCATCTCCTGGCGCGTGACGTCCGCGGCCTGCCGGCGTTGGTCGACGTCAGCTTCGTGGTTCGCGCCGGCGAGATCTTCGGTGTCGCCGGCGTTGACGGCAACGGGCAACGCGAGCTGTTCGAGGTGCTCGTCGGCTTGCTACCGCCGGACGGTGGAACGGTCGCGGTGGGTGGGCATCCGTTACCCGCGTTCACACCGGCGGCGGCGCACGCCGCTGGCATTGGACATATACCGCCCGATCGACATCGCGAGGGGCTGGCGCTGTCGATGAGCGTCGCCGAAAATTTTCTCCTCAGTCGGACGATGCTCGATCGCTGCAGCCATCACGGCGTACTGCAGTGGAGCGTTGCACGCCGCGTCGCTGCCGAGCTGGCCCGGCAGTATGCGATCGATTACGCCGGTCTCGATGCGCCGGTCCGCTCACTGTCGGGCGGCAATCAGCAGCGCATCATCGTCGCCCGCGAGCTGGCGCACCAGCCGCGCGTCCTGGTGACCGTGAACCCGACGCGTGGTCTCGATGTCCATGCGGCACGGGCGGTGGCGGATGCTCTGGTCGCGGTCGCCCGCAAGGGGTGCGCCATCATCCTGATCTCCACCGATCTCGACGAAGTCCTGGACCTGAGCGATCGGATCAGTGTCATCGCCCGCGGGCGTCTGAGTGCGCCGCTCGCGCCGCCGCTCGATGCCGAGCGCTTGGGCCTGCTGATGGCTGGAGCGGGAGAGAGACAACAGACGACAGACAACAGACGACAGACGCCACACGACACATGACAGACGGAACGCAACACCGGCAAGCATCTCAGTCTGTCGTCTGTCATCTGTTGTCTGCCGTCTCTCTCCGCCTGCTCCCGTCGCTCCTTGCGCTCCTCGGGGCGCTGATCGTCAGCGGTGTAATCATCGTGGTAGCCGGTCACAGTCCGTGGCTGGCGCTGACGGCGGTGATCGATGGGGCCTTTGGCAGTCTCGACAGCTTGTCCGAAGTCGCGGTGAAGACCTGTCCGTTGTTGCTCACCGGTTTGGCGATCGCGGTGGCATTCCAGGCCGGGGTCTGGAACATCGGCGCCGAGGGACAGCTGCTCATCGGCGCGCTGGCCATGGCGGCGTTGGGCACGCACGGGGCGACGCTGCCGGCGTGGCTTGGCCTCGGCTTCGACCTGGTCGCCGCCGCCTTCTGCGGCGCGGCCTGGGCCGGGATTGCCGGGCAGCTCAAGCTGCGGCGCAACGTGAACGAGGTCATCAGTACGATCATGCTGAACTTCATCGCCCTGGCGGTCATCAGCTATCTCGTGCAGGGGCCGTTGATGGAAGCCGGCGGTCGTTATCCGCAAACCGATCCGATTCTCGCAGGGCTGTGGCTGCCGCGTCTCCTGCCGCCGCATCGCCTGCACGCCGGTGTCGTCATCGCGTTGGTGATGGCGGCAGGGGTCCAGGTGCTGCTGTATCGGACGGTGGCCGGGTATGAGATGCGCGCCGCCGGCGCCAACCCGCAAGCCGCGCGCCTGGCGGGTTTCGACGTCGGCGGGCGCTTGCTGCTGGCACTGATGCTCAGCGGCGGCCTCGCCGGACTAGCGGGTGGCATCGAAGTCAGCGCCGTGACCCGTCGCCTCTACGAGCACTTCTCGCCCGGCTGGGGGTTCACCGCCATCGCCGTGGGCTTGCTCGGCCGCTTGTCGCCGGCGGGCGTCGTCCTCGCCGCGTTCTTCTTCGGCGCGCTCGACGCCGGCTCCAACGCCATGCAACGCGTCGCCGGCGTGTCGTCAGTGCTGGTCTCGATCATCCAGGCAACGGTGATTCTTTTCCTCGTCACGCTGGAGCGCATCCAGTGGTTGCGCCCGGCGCCGCCGAGCGGCGAGTGATCGGCCGCCGATTCGCAAGAATGACCAGCATGAGATCGCGGAAGCCTTGGCACGGGTGCTGGTGAACGCTACCCATAGGCTCAATGCGCTCGAGCGCCGGTAGGTAGTTGCACTGCCCGCCGCTCTGAGGCAGCGTGCACCCCTACATGACTCGTCGCGCCGCCGACTCGGTTATCGAGACACTGACACCCGCCCAGCTCGATTTGCTCAGAGGAGAGATCGTTCTCTTCTCTGCGCAGACGTGCGAGCGTGGAAGTCGCTACGCCGCCGGGGGCCGTGTGGGCGACCGCTCGTTCGACGGCGCGCGCATCACCGCCCCGGTACGGGGCAGCGAGTGGTACGAAACGTCGTGGGAGTGGATGGGCGATGGCTGGGAGCCGGACTGTACCTGTCCGGTCGCGCCGGACTGCAAGCACGCCTACGCCCTGGCGTGCTGCATCCTGGAAGACCACCGACTCCTTCCCAAGGCGCCCGCCCGCCGGCGGACGGTGGCGTCACGGACGGCGCCCGTGGCGGCGCCGTCAGCGCTCGATCGGCTGCGTTCCGCAACCGATCCGTGGGCCCGGCGGCAGCACGCGCAGACGCTGCTGCTGCGCGCCGTCACGCGCGGCCTCCTGCTGTACATGCCGCCGTTCGAGGAGATCTTCGAGGAACCCGATCCCGATTTGCTCTGCTGGAGACTGGCGCACGAGGTCGTGCAACGCCTGGGCGCCGACTACTTGCCGGCGGCGCTCGATACGTTCCGCAATCGCCCGGACCTGGCCGCTCGCCACGCGCAGCAGGCGCGCGTCGCCCTGGCACGCGAGCTGGTGCAGTGGGCCGAGCAGCAACGCCAGACAACGCAGCGGCAGTTGCGCTTCGTCTGTGATATCGACGTTGCCTCCGCGGACAGAGCCCATGTGTCGGTCGAAGCGCGGCTGACAACGCCGCGCATGACCGATGAGCCGCGCACGCTGAATCAGCTGGGGCTGCTGCGCAATGAGCTGCGCCGCACGCCCGGCCTTCTTCCGCTCGATCAAGCGGCGTTGCTGGAGTGGTATGTCGACGCCACTGCCGCCGGCGCCGACACCTACGGTCTAGGCCACTTGCCGTACAGCACCAAACGCCGCCTGAATGCGACCGCCCTCCGGACGTTTCTCGCGCGCGCCACGGATGCGACGCTGGTGTCGTGGGCGACAGACGTCGCCCCGGAGGTCGCGGCGCGTACCGGCATTACACCCGGCGGGGCCGTGCGGCTGAGCGCGACGCTCGCACGCCTCCTGCCGGCATGCACCACACGCGACGACGCGCTCTGGGTCGATCTCTTGTTCCACTGGCCGGATGGCCGCCAGCGCCGGCTCGACGAGGTCGTGTACCTGCGCGGTGGCATGGAAGCCTCCCGCGCCCATCCCAGCTTGGTGCTCGCGGATGGTGAGTTCTCGCTGCTGCTCGAGGAGCCACCCCCTACCGTGCTGGAGCACTTCCACGCCGCCGGCGGGTTGCCGCTGGCCCCGGAGGAGCGCGCCCCGATCGTCGGCCTGCTGGCCGCTCACTTTCCGCACCTGCAGGACACGCTGGCGGCGCACACCACGTTTCACACGGTACAGCCGGTGATCGCACTCGATCTGCGCAACGACGACTGGCTGCAGCTCCGCATGTTCGCACACACCGGTACGGTGCCCTGGCAACCGGGCGAACCGGTACCGGACAACACGAGGCTATTCGAATACACGCCAGAGCAGCGCTGGATGCGCCCCACCGACACCGGCGACGAGACCACGACGCCCACGGCGTTCGCCGGGATCACGCCTGCCGTAGACGCCGCGGTCGCCAGCACTCCGGAGACGGCTACGCTCGCCCCCGCGGAGGTATGGGCCGAGGCGCCGGATCCGCCCTGTGTTGAGCCGGCGCTGGCGTGGCTGGCGGCGACCGAAGCACAGCCCGGCGCGCGTACCCGCCCAGGAGGACGGCAGCCGCCGTGGTCGGATCGCGGCGTCGGGTGGTGGATGACAGCGAGCCCGAAGCAGATGCACGCGCTCGCCGATCTGTGGGAGCAACGTCCCGCCGGCGTGATGTTCGTCGGCACCGACCGGGTGCGCCGCTTGCTGCGCGGCGATGAGCGCGTCACACCGATCCTGCGCATCGAATCGAGCGGCCTCGATTGGTTCTCGGTCTCGGCGGAATGGGAAGCGGAAGGCGTGCAGTTGACCGACGCCGATCTCGCCAAGCTGCGGGCCGCGAGCACGCGTTTCGTGAAGCTGTCGTCAGGCTGGGTGCGGCGCGACATCGCGGCGCTGCACGACGAGACCGCCGAGGTGCTGGCCGATCTCGGGATCGAAGCCGGCGGCGGCGAGCAACGCCTGAGCATCTGGCAGCTGGCGAGCGCCCAGCCCGGCAGCCTCGCGGCGCTCGAACGCTTCGGCGCCGATGCCGCCACCCTGCGGGCCGCCAAGGCGCTGCGCAAGCGGGTGGCCAGCTTCACCGGCTTGCCGCAGGTGCCACCGCCCGTTGGTTGCACCGCGGAGCTGCGCCCCTACCAGCAGCGTGGCCTGGATTTTCTGACCTACACCTCGTCGCTCGGCATCGGTGCCGTGCTGGCCGACGACATGGGGTTGGGCAAAACCGTGCAGGCGCTCGCGTGGTTGCTCCATCTGCGCGAACAGGAGCCCGATGGTGGCCCCAGCCTCGTCGTGTGTCCCGCTTCGGTGGTCCACAACTGGGCGCGCGAGGCGGAGCGCTTTGCGCCGAGCCTGCATGTGCTGCTGCTCACCCGCGGCGAGACCCGCCACACGTTGCGCCGCGAGATTCCGCTGCACGACGTGATCGTCACCAACTATGCGCTGCTGCGGCGCGACCTCGACGCCTGGCGCGACGTCGAGCTGCGCGCGCTGATTCTCGACGAAGCGCAGAACATCAAGAACCCGGACGCGGCGGTAACGCGCGCGGCGGCCGCATTGCAGGCACGCCATCGCCTGGCGCTCACCGGCACGCCGTTGGAAAACCGGGCGCTCGACCTGTGGAGCATCATGCAGGTCGTCAACCCGGGCTACCTCGGCAACCGCGCCCGTTTCGAGAGCCGCTTCGATCGCCTCGACGCGCCGCTGCACATCCGCACGCTGCTGGCAGCTAAGCTGCGGCCGCTGCTGCTGCGACGCACCAAGCTGGAGGTGGCACCCGAGCTGCCGGAGCGTATCGAGGAGCGCCGCGATTGCGAGTTGACCAAAGGACAGCGGCAGCTGTATCTCGCCGAGCTGCGCCGCAGCCGCGCGCTCGTCGAGCAGCTGAGCGGCGCCCCCGGCGGCATCACGCAAAACAAGATCCACGTCCTCGCCGCGCTCACCCGCTTGCGACAGATCTGCTGTCATCCGGCATTGGCCGGGGGCAAAGCGAATCTAGGCTCCGGAAAATTCGAGGCCCTGTTCGAGCTGCTCGCCCCGCTCTTGGCCGAGGGCCACAAGGTGCTGCTGTTCTCGCAGTTCGTCGAGTGCCTGAAGCGGCTGCAGATCGAGATGCGCGAGCAAGGCATCCCGTTCCATACGCTCACCGGGCAGACGGTAAAGCGCCAGCAGGTCGTCGATGCCTTCCAAAACGATCCGCAGGCGTGCGTCTTCCTGATCTCACTCAAGGCCGGCGGCACCGGGCTGAACCTCACCGCCGCGAGCTATGTCGTGCTTTTCGATCCATGGTGGAATCCGGCGGTCGAAGCGCAGGCCATCGACCGCACCCATCGCATCGGCCAGGACCACACGGTCATCGCCTACCGTTTGGTGGCCACGGGCACGATCGAAGAAAAGATCTGGGAGCTGCAGCAACGCAAAGCCGCGCTGGCCCGCGACCTCCTCGGCGAAGGCGGCTTCGCCCGCGCGCTGACGCGCGACGATCTGAACTACCTGCTGGCGGAGACGTGAGTGTGTGCCGTCCGCTTCGCAGGTGGACACCGCACACCGCTCTGCGAGCGTCGCGGCGAAAGACGGTGGGCCACTAGCCTCTTGCTCCCTCCTCCAGTGAGCATGTCCGCGAACGGAGGAGGGAAACAGAGACCGGTGGGACCACTTTTCGAACCCCGTCAGAACGTCCCGAGCACCGCGGCGCCGGCGCGCACGAAAATCGGAATGCGCTCGAGGGGCACGGTCTCGTCGAGATCCATCGGCCCGTCGAGCACGCGATCATGATTCCAGTAGTCGACCCAACGGCCGGCCGGTAGGTAGACGTGCTGCGTTGTCTGGCCGATGTGCCAGATCGGGGCGACGAGGATGTCGTCGCCGTAGAGGTACTCCTGCCAGAGGTCGGCGGTGCGGGGATCGTCGGGATAGTTGAACAGCAACGGTTTGGCGATCGGCCTTCCGGAACGTCCGGCTTCGAGGGCGTGCTGATAGGTGTACGGCACCAGCGCATGATGCAGCGTCGTATAGGCGCGGTAGATATCGATCATCTGCGTGTCGTAGTTGGGTTCCGTCGGCATGTCCCACGGCGCGTGCGTACCCGTCCCGCCGATTTCCATGATGGGGCAGAAGGCGCTGAACTCGATCCAGCGCGCGAACAGCTCGCGATCGGCGAACTGTTCGTAGCCGCCGGTGTCGGAGCCCCAGATGGGAAAGCCGTTGAAAGCGTTATGTTGCAGCGCGAGGATCGCGCCGCGCAACCCCAGGTCGGTGGGTCTGCCGAAGAAATCCTTGCCCGGGACGTCGCCGGCCGAGAACACGCTCCAGTGTTGCGCGCCCGCGTAACCGCTGCGCGGATAGACGAGGAAATCGTCGCCGCGCACCTGTTGCGCGGCGTCATGATGCACCCGCGCTTGAATTTCAGGATAGGCGTTGTGCAGCTCGCGGCCGGTCCGCCCGTCGAAGTACACGTCGGTTGCCGCCGACGGCGTGTCTTCGTCGCCACGGTCGAGCTTGAGACCGGACAGGCCCATTTGCATCAGATGCACGATCTTGGCCGACCACCAGTCGACCGCGGCGGGATTCGTGAAGTCGATGATGTAGCGTGAGTTGGGGGCGAGATAGCCGTTCTCCACCGCCTCGCGGTTGGTGGTCACGCCGGTCGCCCAGGGCGCCACCCATAAGAACAAGTGGTAGCCGCGCCGATTCAGGGCGTCGATCATTTCCTGCGGATGCGGAAAGCGCACCTCGTCCCAGGTGAGATCACCGAAGCCGGGCTCTTCCGGCGCCGGTCCGGAGTCGTTGATCTCCGGTAGATCGCCGGTCCCCCACGGGCGATCGATGGTGTAGTTGCCGATGGGAATGTTGAGCTGCTCGTAGTGCGTGATGTCGTCGACCAGATCGGCGTTCATCGTCACGCCGTCCAGCGTGGCCGGCGCGGCGATCCGGTGCTCATCACGCCAGCGCCAGTGCTTGAACGCCCACGCGGGCGGAACGAACGGACGGCCGGTGATCGCGGTGTAGCGGTCGACGAGTTGATCGTGACTGGTGCCGCCGATGCACAGATAGCTGAAGCTCTCGACACCCGGCGGCAGATCGAACTGCAGCGCCAGAACAGCCGGGTCGGTGGCGGCCAGATCGTAGTGACCAATGGCGGTACCTTCGACGAATACGCCGTAGCCGCGCGAGGTCTGGAAGAACGGGGTGTACAGCGCAAAGCTGGGTTGCACGGACAGATCCACTTTCGTGCCGCGACGATCGAGCGAGCCGACTTCCTGCGGTACCAGCTCGCTTGCCGTCCGATCGGAAACGGTGCGTTCGAGCAACCCATAGATATGCTCGCTCGCCGGTGACGCGAACCGTTCCCCGACCGGGCTGACGGCGATGCCAGCGGGCGGCGTCAGCGCGACGCGGATCACTCCCGCGCTCGGAAAGGATAGCTCGACGGTTGCCGCTCCGGCCGCGCTGGCGACCGTCAGCTGCAGGTTCGTCGTGGTCACGTTCATCGCCGCGACGCGATCGAGCGAGACACGCTGCCCGGCTGAGCTGAAGTACAAGCCGGCGGCTTGATCAACCTGCGGTCCATCCGCCGGCACGAGGGCGAGATGGAAGGGATCCTTCGTCACCACGGCGCGGCTGGCACCGCCACGCACCTCGACGGTCGCCCCCGTGTCGCTCACGGTGATGGAGAGTAGTCCGGGTGTCGAATTGAGTGTCGCCGTCGGTATTGCCGCGGGCGTCGGCGTGTCGCTCGGGGCGCTCGTCGGGATCGGCGTCGAAGTCGCAGCTTGCGTTGCCGTCGGCGTTGGCGGATTCGCGACGATGTTGTTGGTGCCGCACGCGGAGGTGAGCAGCAGCACACCAATCATTGCCCAGCGGATCTGATGGATCATGCCTGCTCTCATGGCAGACAACCGGCATGACTTTCAATACGACAATGAAGCCTGCGGCCGGCGCCCTTTCTATGGGCCGCTCCCCCCTTCGGGGAGCCTCAGGGCAGGATTGGTCGCTGCAGACCGCCCAGTCCGACAGGCTGCTTGCGAGGCAGGGTCTCGGACGACAAGCCCATGGGCGCGCCTCGCGTTGATGGCTGATCGCTGATGGCAGATGGTTTGCGTCTCTCGTCTGTTGTCTGTCGTCTGTTCTCCCGCAGGAGATACGACAGCCTCTTCAGGACACGGTCCACGGCAAGGACAGGTGGCGTCTGACGTAGGGGCCGCGCGCGTAGACCCCGGCAGCGACGTCCACCTGGAAATCCGGACAGCGGCCGAGCAGCTCCTCGAGAACCACGCGCGCCTGCAGGCGTGCGGCCGCGGCACCGATGCAGTAGTGCGTACCGTAGCTCAACGTGAGGATCTTGGTGATCGCGCGTCCGACGTCGAGCTCTTCGGCGCGTGGCCCGAACTCTCGCGGGTCGCGGTTCGCCGCGGCGTAGCCGAGTAAGACCTTCTTCCCTTTCGGGATCGTGACGCCGTGCATTGCGACGTCGCGCGTCGCCGTGCGGGCGAGATTCTGCACCGGCGAGGTGAGGCGGAGCAGCTCCTCGACGGCGTTTGGAATCAGCTGTGGCGCGGCAATGAGCCTGGCGCGCTGCTCGGGGTGTTCGGTCAGCAGACAGGCCGAGCCCGAAAGCATGCCGGTGACGGTGTCGTTACCGCCGGTGACCATGGTGAACGCGAACCCCAGAATGCGCGCGGTCGACACCACATCCCTACCCAGCTGTGCCAGATTCGACACGATGTCATCACCCGGCCGTTGGCGGCGACGCTTGACGAGCTCCGCGAAGTAGCCGAGCAGCTCGCTGAACGGGTCGCCGGCCGCTGTTGGGTTACCGCTGGCCGCGGCCTGCACAATGGCTTCGGTCCAGCGGTCGAACAGCCCCCGATCTTCGACCGGTACGCCGAGGTAGTGGGCGACGACGAAGCTCGGCAGCGGCTTGAACAGCGCGGCGACGATGTCGGCACTGCCCAGCGCACGGATCTCCTCCAGCCGTTCGACGACGAAGCGCCGGACGGCAGGTTCGATCGCCGTCACCTTGCGCGGCGTGAGCGGCTTCGACACGAGGGCGCGAAACTGCGTGTGCGCCGGTGGGTCGAGAAATACCATCGGCGTGGCGTCGCCCATACCGGTGGCTTCGATCTCGCCATAGTTGACCGTGAGACCGTTGGCCGAGGAAAACGTCGCCGCATCGCCGGCCGCCGCCCACACGTCGGCGAAGCGGGTGAGCACATAGAAGTCGCGGTCGGCGACGTGATGGACGGGATCGTGGTCGCGCAACGCCGCGTACATGGCGAACGGGTTGCGCCACGTTTCGCCACCACGCAATTCGAACCTCGGAGCGCTCAACTCGCTGCCCGGCCGTAACATCGCAGCGTCGGATACCAGCTCGGCGCCGGCGCGTAAACAGTGCTGCGTGCAACGGCCAGATCAGCTCGCTACAAGCTCAGCACGAAGATGGCCATATCAGCGTTGAGGTTCGGCTCCTCGGTGATGCGGCGATGCGATTCGCTGTCGATGTAGATCCGGCGGTGCAGCCGGATTCCCTTGGCGGCGCAGAGCTCCTCGACGTCGGCAATCGACGGGAAGCGCCGGTTCGGCGTATTGTACCACTCGAAGTGATACACCCCTTCCGCTTTTGGCGAACGGCCCTCGACGCTGAGCATGGTGCGAATCTTGTGGTACGCGAAGTTCGGAAAGCTGACGATGCCGCAGCGCCCGACGCGCAGGATCTCGTCGAGGATCCCTTCGGTATCGACGATGGACTGCAATGTCTGCGACAGCACCACGACCTCGAACTGCCCGTCGCCGAAGGGCGCCAGGCCCTTCTCCAGATCGTGCTGGATGGCGTCGAGGCCGCGTTCGACACAGGCAAGCACGGCGCGCTCGTCGAGCTCGACGCCGGCCAGGCGGCCGTGGCCGCGCGTCCGTAGCCGCGACAGGAGCTCGCCGCGGCCGCAGCCGAGATCCAACACGCTCGCACCGGGTGGAATCAGTTCCAGGATCAGATCGTAGTCGAGGCGCTGGTCGTGGAAGATGCTGGTCGGTTCGTCGACCACCGTCGGCGTAATCACGGGTGGTGATGAGGGATCCCCAGCAGCATCGACGTGCGCCAGAAACGCACCGACCAAGCCTCCGTAGATGGACAGCTTCTCTTCCAGCAGAAAGGCGTCGTGTCCTCCGGAGGCGTCGACGTTGCAGTAGCTTACGGGATGGTCGGCGGCGATCAGCGCGTCGACGATCTGCCGGCTTTGCTCGGGCGGGAACAGCCAGTCGCTGGCGAAGCTGATGACCAACCAACGACAGCGGCTCGACGCAAACACCGCTCGGAGTTGCTCGCACGTGTCGCCCAGGTCGAACAGGTCCATGGCCATCGACAGGGTCACGTAGCTGTTGGCGTCGAAGCGCTCGACGAAGCGGTGTCCCTGGTAGGCCAGATACGAGCCGACGGAGAATTTCTTCTCGAAGGCCGTCGCGATGTCCTTCGGCTGCAAGCGGCTCGGATCAAACTTCGCGGTCATTGATGCGCGCGACAGGTAGGTGATGTGTGCCAGCATGCGCGCCAGTGCCAGTCCCACGACCGGCCCGCCACTGCCCGCGCCGGCAGCGCCAGCCTCGTAGTACTGGCCGCCGCAGTAGCCGGGATCGTGGAGAATGGCATTGCGGCCGACGACGTCGAAGGCGAGCGCCTGGCTGGTCAACCGCGGTGACGTGGCCAACGCCACGCACCCGCGCACCCGCGTGGGGTGGCGTAGCGCCCAGGTCAAGGCCTGGTGCCCGCCCAGCGACCCACCGACCACCGCGCGCAACGCCGCGACACCGAGACGATCGATGAGCCGTCGTTGGATCTCGACCATGTCGCCGACAGTGATGGCCGGAAAGTCGGCACCATAGGGCTGCCCGGTGCCTGGATTGACGCTGTTCGGCCCGGTGGTGCCCCGGCAGCCGCCGAGGATGTTGGAGCAAATGACGAAGTACTGTTCGGTGTCGATCGAGCGGCCCGGCCCGACGAAACGGTCCCACCAGCCGGCGTCGTCGTCTGCATCGTGGCGGGCAACGTGCGAGTCGCCGCTAATGGCATGGCATACCAACACGGCGTTGTCGCGCCGCGCGTTGAGCTGCCCGTAGGTTTCGTACGTGACCGTCACAGCGGGCAACTCCCCACCGAGCTCGAGCGCCAGCGGCTCGGCGAAGCTGACCCGCTGCGCGTGACGCAAGTTGCCCGAGCTGCGGGTGCTGTCGCTGCTCTCGAACGGTGCGTCAGTCATGTCGCGAAGCAAGAAAGGGACAGTCTCACGCAAAGACGCAAAGCCGCAAAGGATAAGCCGCGAAACCTCGAAGCCAGGTAAGAAATCAACCCAGGGGAGAGTTCGAAAGACGACGTCAACATTTCTCTGATCCTCGGCGTCTTCCTTTGCGGCTTTGCGTGAGCTCTTCTCTTCGCCTTCAGTGTTGCGATGCCGATAGCGCCTGATCCAGATCGGCAATGATGTCCGCCACGTCCTCGATGCCTACCGAGATGCGGACGTACTCCGGGCTCACACCGGCCTCGCGTTGCTCCGTTTCGGTGAGTTGCGAGTGCGTCGTCGATGCCGGGTGGATCACCAAGGTCTTGGCGTCGCCGATGTTCGCCAGGTGGCTGGCAAGCTTGACATTGTTGATGAATGCAATCCCGGCGGCGCGTCCGCCCTTGATGCCGAAGCCGATGAGCGCGCCCTTGCCGTTCGGGAGGTAGCGCGTGGCGCTGTGATGATCGAAGTGACTCGCCAATCCGGGATAGTTCACCCACTCGACTGCGGCGTGTTGCTCCAAGAATTCCGCGACACGCTGCGCGTTCGCGCAGTGCCGCTCCATGCGCAGGTGCAAGGTTTCGAGCCCGAGCAGAAAGAGAAAGGCGGCGAACGGGCTCATGCATGCGCCGGTGTCGCGCAGCCAGTGGGTGCGCACGTGCAGGATGTAGGCGATGTTGCCGATCGGCCGCAACGCCTCCTCGAACACCAGGCCATGATAGGAAGGATCGGGAGCGCAGAGCTCCGGCCATTTCTCCGGGTGCTTGGCCCAGGGAAACGTGCCGCCATCGACAATCGCACCGCCGATGTGCACGCCGTGGCCGCCGATGAACTTGGTCGTCGAGTAGATGACGATGTCGACTCCGTGCTCGATGGGCCGCAGCAACAGCGGGGTGACGGTATTGTCGCACAGGACCGGAAGATTCAAGGCGTGCGCCGTGTCGGCGATGCGTTTGAAGTCCGGCACGTCGTTCTTCGGATTGCCGAGGCTCTCGAAATAGACGGCGCGCGTGTTCGCATCGGCGAGCTCGGTGATCTTTTCGGGGTGATGTGGATCGAAGAAGCGGACTTCGATGCCGAGCTTGGCCAATGTCTGGGTGAACAGGGTCCAGGTTCCGCCGTAGAGGCTGGTAGCCGATATGAAGTTCTGGCCGCTGTGCACGATGGTAAGCAGCGCGGCGGTAATCGCCGCTTGCCCCGAAGCAAACGCCAGCCCCGCGGCGCCGCCGTCGAGCGCGGCGAGGCGCTTCTCGAGCACGTCGGTGGTTGGGTTCATGATGCGCGAGTAGATGTTGCCGAACTCTTTGAGCGCGAACAGATTTGCGGCGTGCTCGGTGTCGTTGAAGACGAATGACGTCGTCGCATAGATAGGGACGGCTCGGGCGGTGGTCGTGGGGTCGGGCATCTGGCCGGCATGCAACGCCAGTGTGCCCAGCCCGAGCGGTTTTGTGTTCTCTGTGCTCATGAGGTTCTCCTTGGTCTGATCGATGCGGACATCGAACGCAGCACATAGCATGCGGCCCCGCCCAAGCGGTAACGGATGACGGCCGGCGTCCGCAACAGGTAAATTGTGATAGGAGTCAATGATGGTCGGCGGGCTCGCCGACGGAGGGGTGATGCAATGACAGCGCGGCAGATGCGAAGGGGTGTCGTGGTCGTAGCGATAGCAGGCGTCGTAGTTGGTTGGGGCAGCAACCCAGCCGTGGCAGTGTGTGGGAATGGCGTCGTCGAAGGGGACGAAGACTGCGATGTCGGGGGAACATGTATAGGCGGCGCGCAGGCTGGAACGGCGTGCCACGTCGGCGATACGACCTGCACCGGCGGGACGTGCACGACATTCGGTGGCAAAGGCTGCGCGGCGAACTGCACGACCGAACATGATGTGCCGTACACGCTGAGCGCTGGCAGCGGCGTGGCGCTCGCCCCCAGTGACTTCCTTGCGATTCCGCTGCCCATCGGTCCCGCCTGCAACGGTGGCGCCAATGCCGGCGCAACGTGTGCCGCCCAGGACGATTGCCCGGGGGGCACGTGTGTTCAATCGGCGCAAGTCTTGACGGTCGGGAAAGAGTCCCCGGACGGCTCGATTCCGGTGGTGGTGAAGGCGGCGACGGTCAAGTTCCCCGGCATTCCGGTTGGGAGTGGACTGGCGTGCGGCTGCATTCGCGGTATTGCCTCCAAGACCTGCGGCGGCAGCTTCTTCGAAGCGGACGGCCACACCTTGTCGCCGAACTGCACGCCCGGATTTTCGACATGTAGGACTGCGATCTGCAACGCTGCGGGTGAGCCGTGTGAGGGGAAAGCCCCCTGCGCCTTCGTGCACGGCGATGACAACACGGCTGCCGGGACGATTGGCTGCAACGGGCTCGACAATCTCGACATCTCCTTTTCGCAAGACTCCGGCGGTTCGAGTGGTGCGTGTGCAGCGCCGAACACCTGTCCGGCAGTGGTGACGTTCAGTGGCCATGGTGGTCCCGGCTCCGCGGTGCTCTTCCAGACCCTCGGCATCACCGCCGCTCTCGGCAATTGTGTCGGCAGCGACCCATCGGTGTACGGTCCGGACGGCATCTTGTGCACGGACGATGATCCCGTAGGCGGGATCATCGCCGTGGCGGGAACGTTGCCGCTCACGACCGGCACGGCGACGGCGGTGGTGCACAACGCCAACGGCTCGAACGGGATCGACCTGGGCCCCGTCACAACCACCGGCGCGCCGTTCAACTGCTCGGGCCTCGAATCGGGCGACACCTTCAGTGCGGTCGGCGCGGGACTCGTGGGAGCCTTCACCTTTGTGCACTTGGATACCGTGGGTGATGTGGCAGCCACTTCCCAACTGTTTGCCGGCGGCAGCACGCTGTCCCCGACTCCGACACCGGTCCCGTGTGCCGGTGATTGCGATCATGATGGTACGGTGACCATCAATGAACTGATCACAATGGTCGACGTTGCGCTCGCTGCTATCGACCTCGACGCTTGCACCGCCGGCGACATCGACCATGGCGGACAGATCACCGTCGACGAGATCATCGTCGCTGTAAACAACACGTTGAACGATTGTGGCGCCGGTTGAGAACACTGTCGGTGCATAGATGTTGGCCTTGCGGAATTCCGCGCTGCGGGCAAATAAGGGACGCGTGCGAACTGTGACACCGTGGGACGGGGGTTCTGGTGAGTGACGGACAAACTGGGCGCGTAGCCAATGGGGCGCGGCCGCTGCGCTTTGCGATCATCGGCGCGGGAATGTCCGGCATCTTGAGCGGGATCAAGCTCGACGAGGCCGGCTATCACGACTACACGATCTACGAGAAAGCTGGGCGCTCCGGCGGCACGTGGCGAGAGAACACGTACCCCGGTATCGCGTGCGACGTACCCTCCCATCTCTACAGCTATTCGTTCGAGCCCAACCCCGACTGGAGTCACGTCTTTTCTCCAGGCAGCGAAATCCAGGCCTACTTCGAAGGTGTCGCGCGCCGCCACGGCGTCGACCGGCACATCCGCTACGGCGCAGAGATCGTGCGCTGCGAGCGCAGCGGCGGACGCTGGCACCTGGAAACCCGGACTGGCGAGCGCGACCAGGCCGACGTGGTCATCGCGGCAACCGGCGTCCTGCATCACCCGAACCTCCCCGACATTGCCGGTCTCGACACCTTCGACGGTCCCTGCTTCCACAGCGCGCGCTGGGACCACAGCGTGGCGCTCGACCAACGCCGCGTCGGCATCATCGGCACCGGCTCGACCGCGGTGCAGATCGTCTCGGCCATCGTCGAGCGTGTCGCCCAGCTCGTGCTCTTCCAGCGCACCGCGCAGTGGATTGCGCCGCAGGACAACGCGCCCTACAGCGACAAGGAGCGCGCCGAGTTCCAGCGCCATCCGGAAAGCATGCGCGAGCTGCATCGCGACCTGTCGCGCCTGTTCGCCGAGGCCTTCTCGAACGCGGTGGTGGATGCGACCTCGCCGCAGATGCAGCTGCTGGAGGACCTCTGCCGCGCCAACCTCGAAACCAACGTGCACGATCCGGTGCTGCGCGAGCGTTTGCGGCCGAGTTATCGCGCCGCCTGCAAACGTCTCGTCGTTTCGCCGGACTTCTACGCGGCGATCCAGCGGCCGCATGCCACGCTCGTCACCGCGAGCATCGACCGCGTCGAGGCGCGCGGCATACGCACGCGCGACGGACACTTGCACGCGCTCGACGTTCTGGTGCTGGCCACTGGGTTCCGCGCGGACCGCTTCATGCGCCCCATGCAGGTGATCGGACGCGGCGGCGCGCGGCTCGACGACATGTGGGGCAAGCGGCCGATCGCCTACCTGTCCGTCTCGATTCCGGATTTCCCGAACCTCTTCATGCTCAACGGCCCCAACGGCCCGGTCGGCAACTTCTCGCTGATCGAGGTTGCCGAGTTGCAGATGGCGTACATTCTGCAGCTCGTCGAACGCCTGCGCGACGGGCGCTGCCGCGAGATCAGTCCGACGGCGGCCGCCACCGCAACGTTCGACGCGGCACGCGTCGAGGCGGCACAGAAGACCGTCTGGGTCACCGGCTGCCGCAGCTGGTACCTCGACGACCGGGGCATCCCGGCGGTGTGGCCGTGGACCTTCGACCGTTTCCGCGAGGAGATGGCCGCGCCGCAGCTCGACGCCTACGAAGAGGTCAGCTGACCGAAAAACAGAAGCTCACGCAGAGCCGCAGAGGACACAGCGACGCTCCATTCCGCTCCCCATGCCCCGATGGACAATCTCATTCACAATGAACTGGATAGAGGACAGCTTGGAGCCCACTTCGTAGTGACGATGTGGTCTCATCAAGTGTAGTCCTCGGGAGGTGTCGGGATGCATGAGCTCTGGGTTCGCGTTGGCTGTTACACCGGTGCCGCGCTGCTGCTGGCAGCCAGTGTCGCCCGCGCCGGCGACGCGGATGAGGCGCGCGATCTCATGCAACGCGGGCTCGACGCCGTGCCCAAGACGGCGTTCAGCGCCAAGGCCAAGCTGACGTCCGATCGCGGCTGGGTGCGCGAGCTGACGATGAGTCACAAGCACCTCAACGACCTCGATGCGACCTACATGGAAGTCACGGCGCCGATGGACCTCAAAGATACCCGTTTCCTGCTGCTCGACCGGCCGGTAGGCCGCGACGAACAGTTCATCTACGTCCCCAACATCAAGCGCACGATTCAGGTGAGCACGGAAACCCGAAAGCAGCCGTTTCTCGGCTCCGACTTCTATGTTTACGACATGGTACGGCCGGAATTCGATGCCTACACCTACACGTTCGCCGGCGACGAGAGCGTCGCCGGTCACCGGTGCACGCTGGTGCAGAGTGTTCCCAAGAATCCGACGGAGGATCTGTACAGCAAGAGCATCGTGGCGATCGACCCCGCCGACCTCACGGTGTGGCGCACGCAGTTCTTCGATCACTCGGGCAAGCTCTTCAAGGTGTGGACCCTGGAAAAATTGGACAAGATCGACGGCAATTTGACCCCGCTGCTGCAGAAGATGGTCAACGTCCAGGACAAGCACGAGTCGGAGCTGCAGCTGCTCGAGGTGAAGTACAACCCGGAGCTGCCGGACGAGATGTTTCAGCGGTCCTACCTGTCGCACTGAGGGCCTGCGGCCGGACGACACATGAAGGCACTGGGCGCCATGATCCGCAAGGAGTTCATCCACATCCGGCGCGACCCGACCATGGTCGGATTCATCCTCGGGCTGCCGATCCTGCTGCTGATTCTCTTCGGCTACGCCTTGCGGCTGAAGGTCGACCACATGCAAGTTGCGGTGTGGGACCAGGACAAGAGCTTCTTCAGCGTTACCGTGAAGGATCGGCTGGTGAACGAAGGGCAGTTCAGGATCGTCGAGGTGGAGTCGGAAGAGGCCATTCGCGACATGCTGAAAACCGGCCAGGTGCGGCGTGCGCTGGTGATTCCCAAGGAATTCAGCGAACGGCTGGTGGGCCAGCAGCAGACGACGTTTCCGCTCTTTGTTGATGGGACGATGCCGACGCTGGCGCAGGCGGCGCTCTACGGCGCCCGCGTGCTCAGCAGCGAGGAAGCCTCTGACGAGCTGCACGTCGACGACCCGGACCACCCGGCGCCGCCGCTGCGCAAGCCGCCCATCAAAATCGAGCAACGCATCCTCTTCAATCCCGAATTGCGCGACTCCGACTTCTTCCTGCCCGGCACCATCGGCATCGTCATCATGATCGTCGTGTTGACGCTGTCGACCGGACTGGTGCGCGAGAAGGAGCATGCCACCATCGAGCAATTGCTGGTCACGCCGATCTCACGCTTCGCGCTGATCGTCGGCAAAATGAT
>CAZTDK010000021.1:0-19542 GCA_964611965.1 uncultured Binatia bacterium (SeqCode)
GTTGAAGGCGAATTGAGGCTCAGCGGCCGTCGCCGGCGCGCGCCTGCAGGAGGGTGTCGACGTAGCGGGCGATGATGTCGGTCTCGATGTTGACGGAGTCGCCCGGCTGCTTGCGCAGCAGATTGGTATGCTCCTGGGTGTACTGCACGAGCGAGACGGCGAAGCTGTCGGCCGTCTTGTCGATGATGGTGAGGCTGGCGCCGTCGATGGTGACGGGACCTTTCACGACCATGTAGCGCAGCAGCTCCGGCGGCGTGCGGAAGCGCGCGATCACGGCGTCGCTTTCGGGCTCGAACGAAATGACGGCAGCCTGTCCCTCGACGACGCCGCGCACGATGTGGCCGCTCAAGCGATCGGTCGGCCGTAGCGAGCGCTCGAGGTTGACCGCCGTGCCGACGTGTAGTCCGCCGAGGTTCGAGCGCCGATAGGTCTCGGGCATGACGTTGGCCAGAAAGCAGTCTCCGTCGATGGCGGTGACGGTGAGGTCGACGCCGTTGATGGCGATGGAATCGCCGAGCTTGGCGTCGGCGAGGATGCGGCGCGCGCGGATGCGCAAGACGCCGGCGTCGGCTTCGACCACCTCACCCACTTCTTCGATGATCCCGGTGAACATGGCGGCACGGTACCGTGTTGGCGCCGTGCCGGCAACCGATGCGTGGGGAGCAGTTCCGCGCCAGCGGATCTACGCCATTCGCTTACGGCGTGTACCAGAGCGGCGAGGACCAGGCGCGTTCCTGGATGGTCTTCGGGACCGCCGGATTGGTACAGCTCGGCGGCTGCTGGTCCGGCGGCAGCGCGTTGCAGCGCCAGGTGTTCCAGCGACACGTTGGGTTCTCCAGGACGCGCACGTAATAGAACGCGTGCAGGGTGGGATCGAAGTCGGGATCATGCCAGACGGTGCACAGCGTATCCGCGCCGCTGCCTTGCGGCGTACAGGTTGCCAGGTCGACCGTAGCGCCGTTGTCGGCCGAGCCTGCAACATCGTAGACCTGCTGGTGCTGCTCGCCGTTGACGATCCAGCCCTTGATGACTTGCAGGCGTTGCAGCGGGGCGCCGGGATGCTCGGCGGTTCCCGCGTCGCGCATCGCCGTGATGAGGAGGTCGGGGGCGCTCGCCTCCGGGGGCCGCGCTGGCAACAGACTGCCCATCGGTACACCTTGCTGATCCGCGGCGGCGATCATGTCGGGATCCTCGCACAGGCCGGCGGGGAGATTCCACCCGCCGAACACACGCACGACCAGCCGCGTGCCGCTGGTGGCAAAGGTTTCCTTGCGCCGCAGCGCGGCGAAGATGGCGGAGCGTGAGTTCTCTTCGGCCCACACGCCAGTCAGCGCGCCGGGGCTGAAGATGACGCCGTCGCTGGCGAAGTTGCCATATCCGAGCAACACCGACGGCACGGCATCATTCGCACCTTGATGGCCCATCCATGCCCACTCGTCCGTGAACCCCGGCGTGCCGTTGTGCGTGTCGGTGCTGCCGACGAAGCCGAGGCGGTACGGATTAACGCCGAGACGCTCCTCTTCCTTCAAGCCGGCCAGCAGCGCGCCACGCACGTAGTCGAGGCGCGACACGCAGCCGCCGCCGGCGGCGCCGAGCTGGCCGGTCCCGTCGCCACAATCTTGCACCGTGCCCTGGCGCCGGCGCTCGAATTCGCACTGCTCGTCAGGAGCGCCCAGGATGCCGGACAGCCCGTTGAAGCACTCCGAGCTGCCCTTGTGTTGATAGACCTCGACGAGCGGTTCCATCGCGCTGCGGAACTCTGCTTGTGCGCGCTGATCGTCGAGGGTCTGCGCGCCGGGGTACTCGACGAAGAACATGTTGCCATTGCTCTCGTTCGAGTTGTGCGGGATCGCCAAGACATCGCAGCCGATGCCCGCATCGATGCAGCTGGCCTTGAGCTCGCGCCACAACCCTTGCGGTGTTGGTTGTTCGAATGTCGAAATTGGAAACGGCACGTTGGCGTTCCGGAAGATCACGTTGCGATGCATGGTGCTCCCGCCGGCGGCGCGCGAGTATTCGTAGGCGACGAACGAGGTGAAGTTGCAGTGATCGTAGGCTGCCGCGGCGGCGGACTGCACGCGCTCCCACACGTCCTCTGCGCCGGTGCGGCACGCCGCGCCATCGGTGCCGCACATGCCGGGGTTGCGCTTCGGATGCGACGCGGTCACCAGGATGCCAAGCGCGGTGAAGATCGCGTTGCCTTCGGCGCGGAACTGCTGACAGGCGGTTGAATCGTAGGTGGCGGAGCCGGGCGTCGTGCAGGTTTCCACCTCTCCGAGGAATTCGGAATGGTCGGTGACCGCGGTGAAATCTAGCGGCCGTGCGAGCTGGACGGTGCGCGTCCCGTGGCCTTCCGCGTCGAGGGGCGGGAGGGCGATCGGTGCCCCGCGGGCGAAGTGATACGCGTCGTCGGGTGTCGTGCGCGTATCCCACAGGTGGGCGTCGAATGACCAGGTCGTGTGCACGTGCAGGTCGCCGAAGTAGACGTTGCGCAATGGGTTGCGTTGCGGGCACGGTTCTTCCGGAATCGGCGTCGGTGTGGGCGGGGCAGGGCAGGTGGTCAACGCGTAGTTCACCGCCGTGATGATTTCGTTGACGCTGATCGCGCCGTCGCTGTCGGCATCGCCACTGGCGCAGGTCGAGACCGGCGCCGACTCGAGGGCGACATTGACCATTGTAATGAGGTCGTTGATCGTCACCGTTCCCGAGCCGTCGCAGTCGCCGCTGCAAGCGGCGGTCATTCGTGTTGCCGGCAAGCAGGCAACTGCGCCAACGGCAATCAAAAGCAGCACCCGCTTCCACCAGCTGTCGCGTGTCATGGCTGCCTGGCGTTAGTCCGGAACGGGGGCGTTTTGCAAGGGCCTGCGGCGGCCTGCGGCCGGCGTAGCCCGTGCCCTTATCCTGCGAGGGAAGGGGCACAGAAGGCCTTCAGTCTCAGCCCTTCGCCTTGCGCTTGTGGCTCGCTGCCGCGCGCTGCTGCTGGTGCTTGGAACGTGCATGCGGAGCCGTTCGCTTCGCTTGGACGATCGGCCCGCCGTGCATGTGTGCGGCGAGCGTGAGCACGGTATCAACGTAGGCGTCGGAATGGTTGTACTGCCACACGGCCGCCCGCCGTTGCGCTTGCGAAACGCCGGGTCCCCAGCCGTGTCCGGCGAAGTAGCGGGCGCACGAGGCGGCGGCATCGGCGCTGTCGTAGAGGCTTACGCGTCCGTCGCCGTTGGCATCGACGCCATACTCGATGTAGCTGCGCGGCAGAAACTGCGGATAGCCGAACGCGCCGGAGCCCGAGCCGCGAATGGCGAGCGGGCTGACTCCCATGCGATCGGCGACGTCGAACAACGCGCGCACCTCCGGATAGAATGTAGCTTCGAGGTACCGTGCCCGCGCGCGCAACCGTGCGGCGGTCGCCGGGTCGAGCGTGCCATCGTCGGTCGTCCAGCGATCCAGGTTACGTTGCAGGTTCTGCGGTTCGTTGGCCATCGCCAGGCGCGCCAGGCGATACAAAATGACGCTCGATCCGGTGTTCCGGCCGCAGCCGCTTTCGACATAGATGATTGCGGCCAGCACGTCCGCCGAGACTCCGTACACCCGCTGCGCGGCTTCGAGCTCCCGTGCGTGGTCGAGGCGGCAGCGCCGCGCCGCCGCGATGCTCGCCGGCCGCAAGAAGCGCCGGTAACGACTGCGCGCCTCGTGCGGGGTATTCGGGGAGAACTCGATCCCGTTGAACGGCTCGACGCGCCAGTCGGCAAACGCCTCCACCACCCGTTCGCGCTCGACGCCGTCCGCCACCAACTTTTCAATCAGGTAGTTCCAGCCGCGCGTGTCGGCACGGGCAGCACCGACCCACATTCCCAGCACCGCCACAACAATGATCGGACTCCACCGCTTCATCACATCCTCATCATGCCGCGCCGTGGCGGGTTGTACAATCGCGAAGTGCGGCCCGGGACGGTCCTGGTGCGAACTCGACACCGTCGCGGGCTCAGGGCGGCGCACCGATCAGAGACTCCGCCGCGCTGCCGGTCCTACAGCGCCGGGGGTGCGCTTTTGCGCGCCGGATCGATCGGGCTCATGAGGCCGATATGGTTGCCGTCCGGATCCTCGATGATGGCGTAGCGTGCCCCCCAGAAGGCGTCGTGGGGCGGTTGGCGGCCGCTGTAGCCCGCAGCGGTGAGATCGGCGTAGCACGCATCGACAGCGTCGCGCGACGGCAGCGAGAAACCGATGACGCTGCGGGCGCCAACCGCTGAGTCGCGGTAGCCGGCGTTGTAGTGCTTGGCGAGCGCGCGGCTGTCAAATTCGAGACTCACCCCGTTCGGGAACTCGACCTCCACGTGGTGGCCGCCACTCGCGGTGCGCCACACCGCGGTATCCGGAACGTCCAGACCGAGACGCCGATAGAACGCCAGGGTTGCTCCCATGTCGCGGACGACCAGATTCAGTTGGTTGAGTGTCGGACCGGTGTTTGCCATGTGCCTCCTCCGTCAGAGAATCACGAAACTACGCAGAGAATCACCAAAGCACGAAACTTCGAAAGCACGAAAAGAGAGAGACAGTCGGCTCGATCCTGGACCGCACCCATTCGCCAAGCATCCTTCCGGACTTGGAAGGCTGCAGCGACCAAGGGGAGCGGTCCTCGGAAAAGACGTGGGCCCTAACTGAATGCTTTGCGAAAGGCTGGGCGTGCCTCCACCCGCTTGGCGTACGCCATCAGATTTGGATACTGGTCGCCGAGGATGCCGAACCATTTGGCGCATTCGACGGTGTATCCCATCATGATGTCGGCACCGGAGAACTGGGAGCCGAGCAGGTAGTCCTTGCCCGCCAGCGTTCGTTCGAGCACATCGAGCGCCGCCTCTTCCCAGCGGCGATAATCCGCCACCGCATCGGCGACGCTCTCGATGTCGCCCTTGAATGTATGCCACGCGATGTTGCCCAGCGGGGGAAATGCGGTGGCCTCGGCAAAGTGCACCCATTGGAGGAACGGTCCGCGCAATGGTGTGCCCGGCGCTGGAGCCAGTTGTCCCTTGCCGTATCGCTCGATCAGATACTCGAGGATCGCGCCGGATTCGAACAGCACCAGGTCGCCGTCCTCGATCGTCGGAAACTTTCCCGCCGGTGTGCCTTGTGCGAATGGCTTCCCAGGCGGCACGGGCGGCACAAAGGCCACCTGCTTGATGTCATACGGAATGCCCAGTTCTTCCAGCAGCCAGTAAATCCGTGTGGAGCGCGTACGCGGTGAGTGATACAGCGTGATCATCGTCGGCACCTCCGAGCTTGGGCTGATTTGTCCGCGCGTATACCGCGCGCCGCGCAACGCTTGCAAACGGTTTCACCTGGAACGCGTGGTCCACTCGACCCGTATCGTCTCCGGACAGCGCCGGTGCTAAACACCAACCCCATGCCCGAGTACAGTGATCGATTCTTTCGCAGCGGCACGTTGCGTATCCACTTCCGCGATTGGGGAAACCCTGATGCGCCGCCGCTGATCATCGTCCACGGCCTGCGCGACCATTCGCATTCCTTTGACGAGCTGGCGCGTGGATTGTTGGATCGCTTTCACGTCTTTGCCCTCGACCTGCGCGGCCATGGCGACAGTGAAACCACACCGTATTACGACTTCGGGCACTTCATGCTCGATCTGCGCAACATGGTGCGCGCCCTGCGTCTGCAGCATCCGATCTTGCTCGGTCATTCGATGGGCGGTGAAGTCGTGGCGCAGTACAGCGGCTGCTTTCCGGAAGTGCCATCGCGCCTGGTGATCGTCGAAGGCCTTGGTCCTCCACCGACCGACATGGAGGAAGAGGTGCGTTGGACGATCAACGGCTTTGCGCGCACCGACCGCGCGTTCGTCGGGCCACCGGGTCTCAAGGATCTCGACGCGGCGTACCACCGGCTGCGCGAGCGCAACCCGCGGCTGCCGGAAGCCAAAGCGCGCGAGTTGGCGTTGCTGGGGACGCGGGCCCGCGAGGACGGTGCCCTCGAGTGGAAGTTCGACGCCATGCTGACGACGATGTCGCTGACCGGACCGTTCAATCTCGACTACGCCAAGGCGCTGTGGCGGCGCGTCAGCGCGCCGACGCTGATCGTGCACGGCGCCGAGTCGGGCGAGTTCTGGCATAAGCGGCGCGGCGCCGTGTACCTCGCGCCCGACGATCTGCGGGAGCGACTGGCCTGCTTCCGCACTGCACAATTCGTCGAGATCGCAGGTGCCGGCCATATGGTGCACTTCGATCGGCCGGTGGAGCTGATGGCCTCGATCCGTCAATTCCTGCTCCCCGAGTCGGCTTGACGACAGCAAGCGCCATCCCTATCGTGCGCCGCGTTTCGGGGACACGGAATCATGCTGCGGCATTGGGTTCGATCAATTGGCGCCGCCTGGCTGCTCGTCAGCCTCGCCGGTTGTGCGTCGAAAGAACCGATCAAGGTAACGCTCGAGCAGAACCCGACGGCGTTCGCCGGCAATTTCAGCACCTATCGGTGGCGATCGGCTCCAGACGAAGGCAATCTCCGCAACCCGACGGAGGGGGCGCGGCGCGACTGGTTCATTCGCATGACGGTCGACCATTTGCTGGCGCAGAAGGGATATACGCGATCGTCGGACGCCCCGGGCTTTCTGGTCGACTACGAGCTCGTGGAGAAACAGAAGCAGACGTCATCGTTCCAGGACTATGTGGGCTACTATCGCGCCGGTGGTTCGGAGGGCCTGGTCGATGCCTACACCATCGGCTACTCCGAAGCGGTTCTGGTGCTCGGCATCTTCGATGCCTCGACGAACCAGCTCATCTGGCGCACGCGCACGACGGTACTTGCCGATCAGACCGATAGCGACAAGATGATGGGCGACGCGTTGCGCCAGATGCTCGCCCGCTGGCCGAACAACCGGAACAGTTCTGAGCCCTGAGTGCCGAGTCCTGAGACAACTTCAACGCCGCACTCAGGACTCAGCACTGAGACAGTGGACGCGCGGATGGACATACGGTAGAGGCAACGGCATGCAGGCACTGGACGAACTATTCGGCGGGCACTTTATGAGTGAAGTGCGCGATCCGTACCGCGCTTACGCGCGGCTGCGCCGCGACGAACCGGTCAAGCTGCTCGATCTGCCCCTGGCCCCCGGGTACATGATCACCCGCTACGAGGACGTCGTCACGGTGCTCAAGGACGCCGCCTTGTTCTCGTCGAGCGCCAACGCCAAGGGCATCGGCCTGGTGATGGGTCGCACGATCTTGGAAATGGACGGCAAGGAGCATACGCAGCACCGCAACATCGTCTCGATGGCATTTGTGCCGAAGGCCCTTCAGGGAGAGTTTCCCAGCGTCATCGACCGCCTGGCGCATGAGATGATCGACGGCTTCGTACGTGACGGGCACGTCGACCTGGTGGCACGGTTCACGCGCACGTTTCCGTTGCGGGTGATTGCGCACATGATCGGCGTGCCGATTCAGGACTACGAAACCTTCAAGCGCTGGTCGCTCGATCTCATCGGCTTCGCCGACGATCCGCCGCGCGGCTTCGAGGCGGCGGGCCAGCTGGTGGAGTATTTGCGGCCGATCGTCGAGAGCCGCCGCATGGAGCGGCGCGGTGATCTGCTCAGTACGCTGGTGCACGCCGACGTCGAGGGCCACCGTCTCAGCGACGAGGAGATCTTCAGCTTCCTGCGCCTTTTGTTGCCGGCGGGATCGGATACGACGTACCGCCTCATCGGGAGTGCGCTGTTCGGGTTGCTCACGCATCCCAAGCAACTCGACGCAGTGCGCGCCGACCGTTCCCTGATCGCGGGGACGATTGAGGAAACGCTGCGCTGGGAAGCCCCGGTGCAGCTGGCGTCGCGTGAGACCACGGCGCCGACTGTGCTGGCAGGCGTGGAGCTGGCCGCGGGGGCGCAGCTGTTGACCGCGTTGGGTTCGGCGAATCGTGACGAGCGCCGATTCGACGATCCGGACCGCTTCGACATCCACCGCCGCATCGACGAGCACGTGGCCTTCGGTTTCGGTCGCCATTTCTGCCTCGGCGCACATCTGGCGCGCCTGGAAGCGGCCGCGGCGCTGAATGCGGTCTTCGACCGCTTGCCGAATCTGCGCCCCGATGCGGCCCAGGAATCGTTCGTCGCCGGCCTGGCGTTCCGTTCGCCTAATCGGTTGCCGGTCGTATTCGACGCGTGACCGCTCGGCGTGGTTGCGAGCCCTCACGCCAATTGTGGAGAGAAACGGGGAAGGAAAGATGCCGGAGTTTCAGACGCTGCTGTATGAAGAAAAAGATGGCGTGGCGTGGGTGACGCTCAATCGTCCCGAGGTGCACAACGCGTTCAACGTCCAGATGCAGCGCGAGCTGCATGCGCTGTGGCGCGGCCTGCGACGCAACGACGACGTGCGCGTTGCCGTGCTGACCGGCGCCGGTGACAAGGCGTTCTGCACGGGCATCGATCGAACGGAAACCATGGGCGAGGAGCGCCCGTCCGCGGCGGGGGGGACGCCGGCGCGCAGCGTCGGCTCGGTGTCGACGCCGTTCATGTTTGACGACCCCGGCGCCAACATCGGACCGAAGAGCTGTGACCTGTGGAAGCCGGTGATTGCGGCGGTGAACGGCATGGCCTGCGGCGGCGCGTTCTACATGCTGGGCGAGGTCGAGTTCGTCATCGCCGCCGAGCATGCCACGTTCTTTGACCCGCACGTGACCTACGGCATGACGGCGGCGTTCGAGCCGATGCACCTGCTGCAAAAGATGCCGTTTCACGAGATCATGCGCATCTCGCTGCTGGGCAACCACGAACGGCTGTCGGCCACGCGCGCCCACGAGATCGGGCTGGTGTCCGAAGTCGTGCCTGTCACCGACCTGCGCGCGGCCGCGCAGTGGGCTGCCGAGGCGATTGCGTCGGCACCGCCCCTGGCGATTCAGGGAACCGTGCGCGCCATCTGGGCGGCCCGCGAGCTGTCGCGCTCGCAAGCGCTGTCGCTCGGCTACGCCTTCATTGGGCTGGGGACCAACCGCGAATCGATCCAGCAGGGCCAGGCGGCTTTTGCGGAGGGCAAACGGGTGAAGTGGAAGCTGCGCTGAGCGGCGCGCGTCGCCTCCGCAGAAGCCACCAAGCGCAAATACCGGTTGTTCATGGGTGTCGCGGCTGTTAATTTGGGCCCGCATGCTGCGCGCTGACTTTCATCATCATATCAATACCGACCCGATCGACGGCTGGTTCATTTCGCACTCCACGGGCGAGCTGATCGACCGTGCCGCCGCCGCCGGCCTCAACGTGTTGGCGATCACCTGTCATGAGTCGAGGCCGTACGACGCTGACGCCGTCGGCTATGCGCGCACCCGCGGCATCGTCCTTTTGCATGGCATGGAAGCCACGGTCGACGGCGCCCATGTGATCTTACTGAACTTCCGGAACTTCCCTCCGGGGGTTTGCTCGATGGCAGAGATCGCCGAGCGCAAGACGCCGGAGGCGCTGGTGATTGCGCCGCACCCGTTTTACCCCTCCGGGGTCGCCGGCGGTGCGATGCTGGGGACCTATGGTTCGGTGTTTGACGCTGTCGAGTTTTCAGGCATGTACACGCCTCTGACGCGCCGCTTCAATCAGCGCGCCGAGGCCCATGCTCGCGCCGCCAACCTGCCCGTGGTGGGAAACACGGACACGCATTTTCTGTGGCAGCTCGGGCGGACGTATACGCTGATCGACGCGGCACCGGAAGCGGCGGCGGTGGTGGCAGCGATCCGCCAGCGGCGGGTACGGTTGGTGACCCAGCCGCTCAGCTGGATTCACGTCACCCGCTTCATTGTCGAGTCCGGAGCGACGCTACCGATGATGCGCGATAGTCTGCAGTACATGCTGCGGGTGCTGCGTCGCACGCGTGCCGGGGCTCGACCGGTGGTGGCGCACCAACCCCACGACGCCGTGCACCCGGTGACGCAAGTGTAGTGCGACCTGCAAAACGTCGCCAGCCCTTCGTCTTCTGGTTCGGACGACGTGTCAGCCGATTCAACCTCCCCTGACCCTCCTTGGTAAGGAGGGGATGCAAATAATCTCCTCTCCTTACCAAGGAGGGGCCGAAAGAGATTACACCAAGTGGAGGCCTCACCGAAATTGTAAACCAGCAGTACGTCGCCCCCGCGAATGGTGCGCGGTTGCTCCTCCGTCAATTCTTGCGAGGGCACCATATAGCGACCCAACAGGAGCGGTCGCACTGAAAAGACGCCGGGCGCAGCCCCTACTCGATCTCGTACGTCACCTGGAGATTGGCGGAGACCGACACGGTTCCGGGCTCGATCGACGTCGGCACGTTTGCGGCCATGCCGGCCATGGCGCGGCCTTCGAAGAGGCGGGGTTGGATGATGGGTGCTGTCGACGTCGTGGCGGACACCACGTTCTTCAACTTCACGCCCAGCGCCTTGGCGACGCTTTCCGCCTGTGCCTGCGCTTCCGCGCCGGCCTTCTCCAAGGCGTTGCGCAGCTGCGCGTTACGGTTCGACAGTGTGAACTGCAGGCTGCTGACGCGATTGGCGCCGGCCGCGATGGCGCTGTCGATCAGGGTCCCGGCGCGGTCGATCTGATGCGTCTCGACCTGGACCTCGTTGTGGGCGACGTAGCCGACGATGCGTGGCTCGCTGGGCTGGCCAGGCTTGGATTGCTCGTAGCGCGGGTCGAGTGAGTAGCGCGTCGTTGTCAGGGTATCCCCCTCCTTGATGAGCGCTTTCAAAGCCGCGGCCACTTTCGCGCTGCGCGCCGCGTTCTCGCTGACTGCATCCGCGGCTTTGGGGGCCGTGGTTTCGACGGAGACCGCAACGATGACCTGATCGGGCGCGGCGGTCACCTCGCCTTGTCCGGTCACCATGATCGTCCGGCGCCCGTCCCCTGGCTTGTCGTCTGCCACTCCGGTCGTCGCCATCGCCAATACCATCAAGGTTGCTAGCACTGACCATAGGCTGCTGGTACGCATCCCTGCCTCCTTCACTCCCTCAGACGCCTGCTGCGCCCCGACATTCACTGCACTCCCCTGAGTGCAGCGCATACGCCTCCCGGCGTGCGTCTGCAATGCGGACGTTTGGGGCGCGGTACGTGTGCCCCTGATCGGCCGATTGTCCCCGCTGCGATGAGGCGGATGCTGACTGTGCCGGTTGGTCGCGCCGCGCGACCGCGCAACAACAAGGAGGCTGCACTGTAAAATACTTGACGAGGTCACTTATATAGTGTATATGCAAATGCATCGCTGTCTGTCTGTCGTTCGGCGTGCCGGCGAAGGAAGGACGACCTTGTTCAAGGGGGGCGTCCAGAAGGAGCAGCCGATGATGCGTGTCCAACCATTCGCAGTCTCTTTCGCAATGCTGCTGTTGATCGCCGTAACCCGATGCCCTTGCGCGCGGTCCGATGACGCGCCGTTTCTCCCGGATGTTGCGGCGACGGGCTTCGACCCGGCGGCGTCGGTGAGCGTGCTGACGGATGCCGCGGTCAATGAAAACGCGCCGCAGGCCCCATTCGTCGGTCTGGCGACGCAGCTCGATGTGGACCGGCTGTTTGGAGCCGTCACTACCTCGATTCCGATTGAGCTGCCACCTGGCCTGAAGGGCATGATCCCGGATCTCACCGTGCGGTACTCCAGCAACGGCGGTAACGGCCCATTCGGTGTCGGCTGGGATCTCCCGCTGGGAACGGTAAAGCGCAATACCCTATTGGGCGTTCCCCTCGGCGCGACGCCAGGCCAGTACGACGATGCGAAGGGTTTCGTGCTGGCCTTTCGCGGCGGCACGATTGTGCTGGACGCCTGCAACAACGGGGCGCCCGCCAACGCGTCGTGCACCTCCTGGAAAAGCAGCTCCGAGGAGATCTGGCTGAGTGCGCAGTTCCTGCGCGCGAGTAACGTGTGGCTGATTACCGACAAGAACGGGGTCACCTACACCTACGGCGGCGAGTCGGGTGGAGTCACGGCAGGCTCACGAACGGGTCTGAACACGTCCGTCGCCGCCTCCACCTTCGGTTGGTCCCTGACCAGCATCCGTGACCCCAATGGCAATGACATCCGGGTGACCTACGGGCCTGTGGAGGCCGGCACGCCAGGCAACGGTGGCGCCTATGCCTATCCGACGGCCATCGACTACGGCGGAAATAGCTCCGCGAACCTGACGCCGGTCGTGCACGTGAGTTTCAGCTACGACCACCCGCCGCGCCCCGACGTCGTAACGAGCTACCAGGGGGGATTTGCCGCGTACGTGAGACACCGGCTGGACGCCATCATCATATGGGTCGATGGGTTCACGACACAGAGCCACCCCACGCGCACCTACCAGCTTTGGTACGCGCAAGACCCCGACACCAACTGGTCACTGCTGACGAACGTCTCGGAAACGGTGGCGGACGGCACGCAGCCGCCGCCCACGACGTTCACGTATCAAGCGGCGTCGCATGCCCTGGCTGCTGCCGAGCCGATGGCGGCCCTTCCACAGAACGATCAATCCGGAGCGTCGGTGGAGACCGCGGGGTATTTGGGCCTCGGCGAAGTCCAGGGGTTTATCGATATCGATGGGGACGGGTTGCCCGACTACTTGGATGGCGAGACCAGCATGGGGCCGCACGGGGAGCCGGCGGTGCTCGACGTCTACCGGAATCGAGGTGCGGGGAGCTTTGTCGAAGACACGGCCGCGTGGACCACGGAGGCCGCCCCTCCGTCGATCGGCCCGTGGTCGTATATTGCCGGGCCGATTGCCTCGCTTGTCGACATGAATGGCGATGGGTTGCCGGACCTTCTGCGGTCTGATTCCTCGTCGTGCAGCGCACCCGGGGCAAATCCGACGTGTCGTTGGTCGGTCTTCTGGAACACGAATGGCATGTTAAACCCGAGTCAGTCGGAGTGGCCCGGTGTGCCTGCGGATTTGAACGGCGCTTTGGCTCTCCCGAATGGGCCAGCGGTCGGGGCAATGCCGAGTAGCACCTTACGCGACCTCAATGGCGACGGGCTGCCGGACCTCCTGGACTGCAATGGCGCAACCGAGAGCAACCACACGTGCCTGCTCTATGCGAATTCCGGGAATGGCTTCAGTGGACCGGTCGCATGGAGCATCCCAACCGCCAACGACAGCGTCACCAACAACGACGCATCGGTCCGCACCCCGATACTTACCGTCGAGGGCAGCAACCTGAGAACGATCAAAGAGCTCCTCGATATCAATGGCGATGGCTTGCCCGATCTGGTCTGCTTTCAACCGTGGTCCGGCGCGGGGCAATGTCGCAATGGCGATGGGAGCGACACCGGCGCTGCGTGTTCCAACGACGCACAATGCCCGCAGGGGAGGTGTGCGCGGCATTGGGACGTGTGGTTCAATACCGGAAGCGGGTTTACGTCAACGTCGTATCCTTGGCCGGCACCACCCTTTGGAGGGCAAGCGCCACTGCAGATCGACGATGTTTCCTGGGCGCTGCGCGACATGAACGGAGACGGACTCCCGGACTTGATCGATGCCTCACGCACGGCGCAAGTGCCGTGGACTGTATATTTGAACAATGGGACGGGCTTCGGAATCGTCCCCATTCCGTGGATCGGCACCGACCAGATCCCATATGTCAGGAATCAAGGTTGGCCCGCTATACGATACGATATAGGAAACCTTCTCGACCTGAATGGGGATGGTATCGGCGACTATGTGAATGCCTGGGGTCAAACACTGAACGTGCAGTTTGGACGCGGTCCAAGAAACAACCTTCTCGTTCGGCAAGACAACGGACTCGGGGCCTGGTCGGAAGTCACCTATGTGCCGTCCACCGACCCGACGGCGGCCGGGACGGCGTGCGTCGGCGGTCCGGTGCCGGGTGTGCCCTGCATGACCAACGCCGAATGTTCCGGCGGCACATGCGCCGCTGCGGCGCCAGGCGCCTCGCACTTGCCGTTTGCGACCTGGGTCGCTCAGACCCTGACGACGCATTCCGGATACAGCGGCACATGTGGTGCGGGTGCGAATGCGGGGCGGGCGTGCATGGAAGATCTGGACTGTCCGCAAAGTACGTGTGTGGGCAATGTGCTGCAGACGAGCTTCGCTTTTACCGGCGGCTATTTCGATCCGGCCAGCCGCCGGTTCCGGGGCTTCCGGCAAGCCGTCGAAAGGCGCACCGCGGACGGCCGGCAGATGCGGCACGAGTTTGCGCCGCCACCGGCGGCGCTCAATGGCTCGCCGGCGTGGTATGGGCTCACGTCGCCGAGACCGTTCAAGCAAATTGGTGAGGAGGTCTGGGACGGCGCCGGACACCTCCTCACGCGGAGCGCCATCGACTGGGAAGCTGCGGGAATCGCCGGCGGCGCCCGCGTGCAGATTCATCCACTGCAACGCTTGGACCTCGCCTGCAGCGTCGGCAATCCGAGCGCATGCACGGCCAATGACCCTTCGACCAAGACCCGCACGCAGGATTTCACCCACGGATACGACGCCTACAACAACGTGGTGGCCGCGCTGGTCAGCGGCAATGACGTTGGTGCGATTCCGATCACGATCACCTACGGTGCCGCCTCCCCCTGCCATGGCCAACCCACCGAGATTGTCCAGGCGAATATTGTCTTTGCCTTGTCCATCAAGGAATTTACGTACGACTCGCATTGCAACCTGAGGACTTTCGGGGCGCGGCTCGGCGCATACGGTGAACCGCCCACGCCCACCGATCCGGTGATCGCGACCACGCTCGACTACGATCCGAGCGTTGACTCTACGGCTGCCGGCCTTGGCCAGCCAACCCGAATCACCCGTCCCTCTGGCATCACCGCGTCAGCCGGTACCGCGACCACCCTCACCTACGGTTGCTCGCACGGGTTCTACCCGTGCATGATCACCGCCGGCACGACCGCTCAGGGACTCGGCTTGACGACCAGCAAGACCTGGGATCTGCAATGGGGCCAGCCGTTGAGCCTCACCGATGCCAACAGCCAACCCACGACCTTTGCCTACAACGGTCTTGGCCAACTGACGACAATTACTCGCGTGTCCGATGCGTTGCCGTGGCGGCGTTTCAACTACACCGTCGGTACCAGCGGCGCGCCGCCGGCGCCAAGTCGTATCGAAACGCTGATTCGAGAACCCAATGCGGATACCGGGTTCACCAACGTAGGCTACCGCACCGTGTCAACGTTGTACGACAGTCTCGGCCGTGCCCTGGAGAGCAAACGCGAGGACGTGGTGAACGGCAGCCGGCAAGTCGTGGCGACGGACGCCGTCACGTTCGACGCGGCCGGCCGTGTCGCCAGCCGTGCGCTCGCCTTCGTGAGCAGCCTCGGGCTGACGAGTGTGGAAGCGGCGCCGAGCACGGCAGGGTTCACGCGCTCGGTGTACGACGCCCTCGACCGCATCGTTGCAATCACGAATCCGGACGGGACGTCGCGCAGCGCCGACTACTCCATCGCTGGCCGCACGCTGACGCGGGACGAAAACGCGACGGCCACGGGTAGTGGGGTGGCCAGCGGCGGCGGACGCCTCGTGCAGGAGTTTCGTGATGGACTCGGCCGTCTGGTCGACACTCGCGTGTTCGACGGGAACACCGCGTTGATCACCCGGACGGTGCGCACGCGCGATGCGCTCAATCGCTTGACCGCGGTCACGACATACAGCAACACGACGGATAGTGGAATACAGTCGAATACGGTACAGTTCACGTACGATTCGTTCGGCCGTCGCACGAGCGTGGTCGACCCGGATTCCGGGACCGCGTCTGCGGGGGGCACGTGGACCTATGCGTACGACCTGGCGGGCAACCTGATCTATCAAGATGACCCGAAAACCGGCCAGCATATCGAGCTCTGCTACGACCGTTTGAACCGTCCGCGGTGCCAATACGACTTCTCCAATACCGATGCGCTGTCCATGTACAGCGTGACGGCAACGGGCGCTCCCGCCGGCTCGAGCTGCCCGGGTACCCCGACCACGCAATGCCCCACCATTCAGCACGCGACGCTGACGCAATTTACGTATGACGTTTACGCCACCAGCGCCTTTACGTGCGCCCTCGGCGTCGGGCGTCTCTGCCACGTCGATGATCAGTCGGGGACCACCAGCTTCTCGTACGACGGGCGCGGGCGCGTGCTTCAGTCCCAGAAGAATATCTTTGAGGCGATCACCGGAACGGCTGAGGGTTTCACCTTCGAGGTGACCTACGATGTTGCCGACCGGCTCAGAACGGCCGGCTACCCAACCGAAAGCGGGACCGAGGTCATGACGTACGCATACGATGCGGGCGGACACCTGGTCAACGAGGCGACCGACCGCCCGCAGGCATACCTGTCCAACGCCCAGTACGACCGCTTCGGACGGGCAACGCTCCACCTGTACGGGACAGGCCTCATCGCCAACACGTGGACCTATTTCGACGGCACCGAAGGGCCCGGTAATCAGTTCCGACTCAAAGAGATCAAGGTGAACGGGGTAAACGCGGGCTCCACGGTGTACCAGCAGTTCGACTACACGAACGCGACCGGAAGCGGGGCGTACGATCAGGCCGGCAACCTGCTGGCCGTCACTGAGAATAGTGCCGCCTATGCCACGGGGTATACCTTCGCTGACAACCATGCGCGGGACAACGACTGGACGTATGCCTACGACGGCATTGGCCGGCTGCACAGCGCGACGGCGCAAGATGCGGCGACGTGGGGCGGCGTCGCCAATTTCAATTACGACTTTCTCGGAAACATGACGGCGAAAGGCGGTCTGGTGCTGACGCCCAATGCGGACGTGACTCCCACCGCGCTGTCGCACCCACACCAGATCCACACGTCCAAGAACGGCGCGGCGGCGACGAGCGCCGTCTACAAATACGATGCGGACGGCGCCCTGACGAGCCGTCCGGACACTGACGGGACCGGTACTGGTCATCCCGATACCGCACGCACGATGACCTATGACGTCGAGGGACGCGTGCAGACGATCAGCGCGGGCGCGCACACGGTGTATTCGCTCTATGACTATACGGGTGCTCGGGTCGCGCGAGTGGTCGACAACACGACCGCAACATTGTACTTCGGCCGTCTCTTCGAGTTGACTGGCACGTCGCTGACGCGCCACATCTATGCAGGGTACCGCCGTATTGCGCAGAGCACGGTGACACGGACCACGCTGCTGGCATCGACGGACAGCTGGGCCGCGCGGGTGACGGCGCTGGCCAGCGCGGCAGGGGCCTCGGTCGCGATCCTGCTCCTGCCCTTGATCGCGCTGATTCCCGGGCGTGTGCGGATCAGCTTCTCCAAGGGGCGGCGCGCCCCACTGCGCTGGATGCGGCGCGGCCACGTGCTGGCGCTGGTTGCGGTAGTCGTCTCAGTCCCGTGCGGACAAGCGGCGATGGCGATTACCACCATCAATACGGCGAATTCCTGCGGCTGCCTCCCGTGCCCGACGCCAACCCCAGGCGGCCCGCCGCTGCCAACACCGTTTCCCGTATACTTCATCCACGGCGATCATCTCGGCTCCACGACGATGCTCATGTGTTTGAACCAGGGCGCCAGCTGCCCCGACGGTACCCCGGCGGAGTATTTCCGTTACGATGCGTACGGCATGATGAACACCTGGGACAGCAGCGGCGCGACGGTCGCTGCCGGCAGCGAGTTGACGGATCTGCTCTATACCGGGCAGCGCTGGGATGCACCGGTGCGCACCTACTACTATGGAGCGCGGTTCTATGATCCGCGTATTGCAAGCTTCTTGACACAGGACCCAGTACGGGAGTACATAAATCAATATGCGTACGTTGGGTGGAACCCCATGCGGTATACTGATCCTACTGGGGCGACCTGGGACACCACCGTTACCATCGGGCTGGCGGTAGCCGTGACCGCCGGCGTGGCTGCCTTCACCCCGTTTGGCTTGAATGCCGTAGGGGGGCTCTTTGGTGCGATTGCAGCCGACCAAGCCGTCGGAGCAACTCCCTACACTGTCATGGCGGGATTTCTTGTCGGCGTCGGAGCGGGGTTCGGCGGGGCGGCGCTGCAGGCCGCTGGCGTCGGCGCCGTTCTCAGCACTGCCGTTGCGGGCGGATTGGGCGCCGGTGTGAGTACTACCGTCAGCGGCCTTCTGAGCGGCAACGGAGTCAACGTCGCCGATGTCGCTCTCAACAGCGCGGTGGGGTTTACCCTGAGCGGCGTTGCCGGGTTGGCGGGGTCGGCGCTCGTCAGTGGAACGGATTTCGACGACCTGCAACCGACGATAACGAAATTGTTTGGCGGCCTATCCAGCGTGGAATTCAAGTCCCTTCAAAATGGCGGGGCCGAGGCTGCGCATGCCGGTGTCGACGGAAGTATCGCTCTGGGGGGCGCATTTGGTGGAGCGACTGCTGGAAGCGGCGGTCTGGGACTCGCTGGACTGGGGGGCGTGACGGATCTCGATCTCGGTGATCTCTATGCGGGAATGAGTATCGGCACCGGGAGCCTTGGCGAGGGAGCTCCTCAGAGCGCTGCCGCCGCGCCGGCGCCGGTGGCTCCCGACCTGAGTGCGCTGATTGGAGCGGGAGTCATAGTGACCTTCACCTTCAGTTCTTACCCGTGACGTGAGCTGCGACAGCATGCGGGTCCGAAGAGGTCTCGAAAGGTGACGCCGATGGAGTGTCAACGTATTGGGAAACGACCAGCGTCCGAAGGTGTTGCGCTACGCAACGTGGGAGGTGCATCGTGAAGCGGCTCCTGATCAATGCCAACCTCGCTGGCTTCGGCTTGGGCGCGATGGCCTATGTGCTGTGCCGAGCCGTGGTGGCGATACAGGCGCATCCGCCGTTTGATGAGGCGTCCGTCTTTACCACCCTGATGCTGCTGGGATGGGGCCTCGGCGCTCTACCACTGCTCATTCAAGGGATGTTCCTTCTCCCCGTCGAGCGGCGCTTGCGACAGGAGTTTCGACTGACGGACTTGTCTCCCTCCCAGCCCGCGTATGCGCGTACGGTCCAGTTGCGCGTACCGCCCGAGCGCTTCCTGGATGAGCTGCGAGGACTGATCAGCAGGTTCCTGAAAGTTCTGCCGTTTCCGGACGATCCAGCGGTTGAAAATACCGTGACCTATCGCGTGCGATACAAGATCCAATACGATTACGAAATCTCACTCGTGGTCTTGCCAGAGCAGACCGCTGTGTCGCTGGTTGTGCAGCGACTGAGCCCGGTGGCTCGCTTCGTCACGCTTGAGCTCGCCGCGGCGCAAATCCTCGCGGGACTGGTCAAATGGGGCGCCGATCGGGACTTGATTGTTGCCGACTTCGAGCGCGTTGGCCGCCCGGAGCGATTGGCAAGAGATCTCGGCAATTGGTTGCCTACGAATGACGAGTGGCGCGGCAAGGACATGCCGAGCCGGCGGCCTGCCCCGTCCCATGAGTGGAAGCTGCAGATCGTATTGGCGGGCGCCGGTGGGTTCTTGGCCTTCGTGTTCCTGCAGTGGCTCGGTGCGCACGGCCACCCGATACCGAAGTTCGGCCAACACCTGCCGCTCTACATAGTGGGAGCCTACATCATGCGACAGGTGATTCGCCGGTCGGCGCCGCGGCGATAACTATCCGCGGAGCCTGTCGAGTGGAAAGCCCGTGGCGACCTGGCGAGGAATGACCACA
>CAZTDK010000022.1:0-19078 GCA_964611965.1 uncultured Binatia bacterium (SeqCode)
GGTTGTAGAGCGCGACCTTCTCCGCACTGCCCGTCGGCTGACCAATCGCCGTCTGCAACTGCGCGTCACCGCGCCGCAAGATGCGCTGTTGAGTCTTACTCGGGTGATACTCCTGCATGTCGATGCGGATCGCCTCGCAGGCCTGGCAGGCGGGGCAAGCCGGCCGATAGAGCAGAAGACCCTGGCGTCGATCGCCGGCGGCGAGACGTTGCGCCAGCTCTTGCGGCCGCAGCCGGCGCGCCGGCAAACGCAGCGGCAGGCGTGCCGTCCGCCCCGGGAGGTATGGGCAGCGGCTCGGTTCGTCTAGCACCAGCCACTCCACCGGATCGCTGGCGAGCAGCGGTTGCTTACGGATCAAGCGCATGGCGGCGGCATCCTATCAGGTTCGTGACGCGCGCGAGAACCGTTATCGCGCCGAGCGCGCGGAGCACCATCGCTCAGCAATCGCCAAGAAAATCGAATTGACCCAGACTAACGGCCTCGACTATGACCGATTGTAGGAATAGGGGGATCCCATGAGCGCATACGACTCAACAGACAATTGGACCGCGTCCGAGACCTTCACCGCGCCCATGGAGGTCTGCTGGCAGTTCGACTACGAAATCTCGCAGGAGAAGCTTGGCAATCTCTACCGCAAGGCCAAGCAGGCGCAGTGGGACGCCGAGCAGCAGCTGGACTGGAGCGTGACCATCGATCCGTCGCAGCCGATCATCGACGAGACGCGTAACTTCTTCCTGCGCATGCCGTTTTTCAAGCGCCTGTCGCAGACACAACGCGACACGTTCGGAGCGCACGCCACCGCGCAGCTGTTGTCACAGTTCCTGCACGGCGAGCAGGGCGCCCTGATGACCGCGGCGGCGCTGACCCACGCCGTCCCCGACTACGACGCGAAGTTGTACTGCGCCACGCAGGCGATGGACGAGGCGCGGCACGTCGAAGTCTACAACCGCTACATCAACAAGCTGGCCATCGTGTATCCCATCTCGCCGTGGCTGAAGGAGCTGATCGATGCCACGCTGGCGGCGAATCACTACGCCAAGATCATGGTCGGCATGAACATGGTGGTGGAGGGCCTGGCGTTGGCGTCGTTCCACAACATGCGCAAGGACACCGCCTGCCCGCTGCTGCGCAGCCTCACCGAGTTGGTGCTGCGCGACGAGTCGCGCCACGTCGCCTTCGGCAATGTCTACCTGCGGGAGACGCTGGGCGAGATGCATCCCGACGACCGTGAAGACGTCGCGCAGTTCGCCTTCGAGGCCGTGAAGGGCATGGTGGACGCCATGGGCGGCGTCGACGGCACGGCGCGGCGCAAGGCCGATCCGGGATTCCTCAAGGTCCTGCAGAACAGCGACATTGAGCTGGAGGATTTCATCGCGGCCTTGCACGAAGCCGGCGCCGCCGGCATCAAGGCGAAGCTGCCACCCGGCCGGCTGCACTCGTTCAAGGATCTAATGATGCCTGCCTTGGTCCGCGTCGGCGCCGTGACCGAACGTTCGCGCCAGCTGTACGCCGATGCCGGGATCCCCGTCTGGGACGATGCCTCCGTCCTCGAGTCGATGGAGGACGACGACGCCGGGAATATTGTCTTCCCGGAGTGACCCGGGCGGCAGACGCACACGTCCAGAAGACGCGCACACGCCGGTCGCCTCGGGCCGGAAGCTTCCTTGACTCCCCCAACGTTCCCCGTTAAGCCACGGGCGCTTACGATGATGGCTCTGGGTGGAACGTCCCGTGGAATCCGACAGCTCTGAAAGCGCCGAACGCCGCCGCAAGCTCGACGAGCTGCGCGCGCGCGGCGTCAACCCGTTCCCCAACGATTTCCGTCCCACTGATACCGCGGCCGCCGTGCACAGCCGCTTCGGAGGCCTGGACCGCGAAGCGCTCGACGGCCGGGACGAGACCGTGAGCCTGGCGGGCCGGATTGTCGCCATGCGCGATTTTGGCAAGGCGTCGTTCGTTCAGCTGCAGGACCGCAGCGGACGCATGCAGGCGTACATCAAACGCGACGTCGTCGGTGACGACGCCTTCGCACTGTTCAAGGCGATGGACATGGGCGATTTCGCCGGCGTCGTGGGGCGGCCGTTCCGCACCAAAACCAACGAGCTCACCGTCGAGGTGCGCAGCTTGCGCTTGCTCGGCAAGGCGCTGCGTCCCCTGCCGGAGAAGTGGCACGGGCTCACCGACGTCGAAGCCCGCTATCGTCAGCGCTACCTCGATCTGGCCACCAATCAGGAGGTGCGTGCGGTCTTCGTCATGCGTTCGCGCATCATCGAGCACATCCGCGCCTTCTTCACGGCACGCGATTTTCTCGAGGTCGAGACGCCCATGATGCATGTCCTGCCGGGCGGTGCGGCGGCGCGGCCGTTCCGCACCCACCACAACACGCTCGACATGGATCTGTATCTGCGCATCGCCCCCGAGCTGTATCTCAAACGGTTGCTCGTCGGCGGCTTCGATCGCGTGTTCGAAATCAACCGCAACTTCCGCAACGAAGGCATCTCCGTCCGCCACAACCCGGAATTCACCATGCTCGAGTTCTATTGGGCCTACGCGACCTACGAGGACTTGATGCGGCTCACCGAGGAGCTGTTCGCCACCTTGGCCGACGAGTTGCTGGGCACACGCACGCTCCTTTACGGCGATTGGACGATCGACTTGACGCCGCCGTGGAAGCGGGTGTCGATTCCCGCGTACGTCGCGCAGCGTGCCGGTGTGGCACTCGACGCGGTGCTCGATCTGGACCTCGATACGCTGAAGCACGCCGCGGCCAAGCTGGAGCTGCAGTTGGATCAGGACTACGTGGCGCATCACGGCCCTGGCGCCGCCGGGTATCTGCTCACCGACATCTTCGAAGCCACCGCGGAGGCCGAGCTCATTCAGCCGACCTTCGTATACCAGTACCCGGCAGCGGTATCGCCGCTGGCGCGGCGCAACCTCGAGCAGCCGCAGTTCGTCGACCGCTTCGAGGCATTCATCACCGCCCGCGAAATATGCAACGCGTTCTCCGAGCTCAACGACCCCGACGAGCAGCGCGCGCGCTTCGAAGAGCAACTGCAAGCCCGCGCCGCCGGCGACGAAGAGGCCCACGTCATGGACGAGGACTACGTGCGCGCCCTTGAGCACGGCATGCCTCCCGCCGCCGGCGAAGGGATCGGTATCGATCGCCTCGTCATGCTGTTCACCAACTCGCCGTCGATCCGCGACGTCATCCTCTTCCCGCACATGAGGCCGGAAAAGAGATAGCCGATGGCTAAGGGCGTATGGCTGATGGTCAAGTGATAGCCGCTTGCTTGCCGGTCCTCGTACCATCGGCCATCAGCCATCAGCCATAAGCCACTATGCGCTACGAAGTCCTCATCGGCTGGCGATACCTGCGCGCCAAGCGCAAGGAGACCTTCATCTCGATGATCACTGGGATCTCGATGCTCGGCTTGATCATCGGGGTGATGACGCTGAATGTCGTGCTCGCGGTGTTCACCGGTTTTGAAGAGGACCTGCGCGATCGGATCCTCAGCTTCAATCCGCAAGTCGTGGTCTTGACGTTCAACGGGTTGATCCGCGAACCCCAAGGCGTCGTCGAGCGCATCGCGCACGTCCCCGAGGTCGAGGCCGCGGCGCCGTTCATCTATGGCCAGGCCATGATCACGGCGCAGAAGAAGGTCATCGGTGCGGTGGTGCGCGCCATCGGGCCGGGCTCCGAAAAGGTGATGGACCTCCAACGCCACCTCACCGCGGGCGCGGTCGCCGAGCTGCCGGGGCTGCATGCGGTGAAGGTAGCCAGTGGCGAGACGGTTTCGCTGCCCGCCTTGATCATCGGCAAAGAGCTGGCCCAGCAGCTCGAGGTTCAGGTCGGTGCCACGGTGAACGTCACCTCGCCGTTGACGGCCCCGAGCGCCGTCGGGGTCGCGCCGCGCATCAAACGTTTCCTGGTCGCCGGGATCTTCGATTCGGGCATGCAGGAGTATGACGGCTCGCTGGTCTACATGGACCTGACGGCGGCACAGCAGTTCTTCGAGCTCGGCGACGCGGTGACCGGAATCGAGGTACGCGTCGCCGATTTCGAGCGCGCGCCCGAAATGGCGGCGCGTATCGGACACGCGTTGGGGTTTCCGTACCGGGTCCGCGATTGGATGGAGGTCAATCACAACCTGTTCGCGGCGTTGCGTGTCGGCAAGACCGTCTACTCCATCGTCTTGCTGCTGATCGTCCTGGTGGCGGCGTTCAACGTCGTCTCGATGCTGATCATGGTGGTGATGGAGAAGCGCAAGGACATCGCCGTCTTGAAATCGATGGGCGCGACGCGTGCCGGAGTCGGCCGCATCTTCATCTTCAAGGGCATGATCATCGGCGTCGTCGGCACGGCGCTCGGCAACTGCGGGGCCTATCTGCTCTGTGAGCTGCTCAAGCGCTACAAGTTCATCGAGCTGCCCAAGGACGTCTACGCCATCGACACGCTGCAAGTGCGCCTGTACCCCGAGTACTTTCTCGCCGTGAGTGTCGCCGCGCTGCTGCTGTGCCTGCTGGCCACCGTCTATCCCGCACGCCAGGCGGCGCGGCTCGCGCCGGTGGATGTCATTCGGTATGAGTGAGCGAACTGCAGATGGCAGATGGCAGATGGCAGATGGCTTGGCGCGGGGCCATCAGCCGTCAGCGATCGGCCATCCGCTATCCGCCATCAGCCATCAGCCATAAGCTCCCATGCGCTACGAGCTCTTCATCGGCCTGCGCTATCTCCGCGCCAAGCGCACGGAAGCCTTCATCTCGCTGATCACGGTGATCTCGATGCTCGGGGTAATGATCGGGGTCATGACGCTGACCGTCGTGCTGGCGGTGATGACCGGCTTCGAGGAAGACCTGCGCGACCGCATTCTCGGCTTCAATCCGCACGTCGTCGTCCTCGGCGTCAGCGGCGCGGTGGGCGACTACGCCAGCCTCATCGAGCGCATCGAGCGCGTGCCGGGCGCGGTCGCCGCGGCGCCGTTCGTCTACGGCCAGGTGATGCTCTCGGCGCAGCAGAACGTGACCGGTGCGGCGGTGCGCGGCGTCAGCGCCGGAACGGCGAGCGTGCTCGACCTGGAGCGGCACCTCAAGGACGGCAACCTCGCTGAGCTCGGCAAGCTGCACGACGTGCCGCTCGAGGACGGTCGCGGGGCCACCGTGGAGCTGCCGGGCATCATCGTCGGCAAGGACATCGCGCGCCAGCTGGGGCTGCTGGTCGGGGATCCAGTGAGCGTGATCTCGCCGGTTGCCATGCCCACGGCAGTCGGCATGGTGCCGCGCGTCAAGCGATTCGTCGTCGTGGGCTTCTTCGACTCCGGCATGGCGGAGTACGATTCGTCGCTGGTGTACATGGACCTCGCCAGTGCGCAGAAGTTCTTCGACATGGGGAACACCGTCACCGGAATCGAAGTCCGCGCCGCCGACCTCTATGGCGCCAAGGCGGTGGGCGATCGCATCCGCGAGCTGTTGGGCTCGTCGTTTCGCGTCCGTGACTGGATGGAAACCAACCACAACCTGTTCTCGGCGTTGAAGCTGGAGAAAACGGTCTACTTCATCGTGCTCCTGCTGATCGTTCTGGTGGCGGCGTTCAACATCGTGGCGACCCTGATCATGGTAGTCATGGAAAAGCGGAAGGACATCGCCATCCTGAAATCGATGGGCGCGACGCGCGCCGGGGTGCGCCGTATCTTCATTTACAAAGGCATGATCGTCGGCGTCGTCGGTACGCTGATCGGCAACCTCAGCGGCTACCTCCTGTGCTGGCTGTTGCAGCGCTACCAGTTCATCGAGTTGCCGAAGGACGTCTTTTACGTCAACACCCTGCCCGTGAAGATCTATCCCGAGTATTTTCTGGCAGTGACGGCGGCCTCGCTATTGATTTGTCTCCTCGCAACGGTCTATCCCGCCCGGCAAGCGGCGCGTCTCGCGCCGGTGGACGTGATTCGATATGAATGAGCGACATGGGAGGATTTGAGGATTGGAGAATTGGAGGATTTGAGGATTGGGGAAAGAGCGTCCTCAATCTTCAATTCCCCAATTCGCCAATTCGCCAATCCTCCAATTCTCCAATCCTCCAATCCTCCAATCTCCTATGAGTGCCCCTCTCATTCACGCCGTCGGCCTGTCGAAGAGCTACGGCGACGGCCGGCGCATTGATGTGCTGACCGATCTCGACCTCAGCGTCGCCGCCGGCGAGGCCGTGGCGATCATTGGCAAGTCGGGCGTCGGCAAGAGCACGTTGCTCCACGTGCTCGGCACGCTCGACCAGCCGAGTAGCGGGCAAGTGCTCTTCGACGGCGTGGATTTGTTCAAGCTGCGCGAACGCGAGCAGGCGCGGTTTCGCAATCGCGAGGTCGGATTCATTTTCCAATTCCATCACCTGTTGCCCGACTTCACGGCGCTCGAGAACGTCATGATGCCGGCACTCATCCAGGGGGCCAACCGCGCCGAAGCACAAGCACGCGCCGGTGCCGTGCTGGAGCGGGTTGGGCTCGGCGAACGGGTTACCCACAAGCCCGGTGAGCTGTCGGGTGGCGAGCAGCAGCGCGTCGCCGTCGCGCGCGCCGTGGCGCAGTCACCGCGCGTTATCCTCGCCGACGAGCCCACCGGCAATCTCGATCCTTCCACGGGCTCCGAGGTGCACGCGCTCCTGATGGAGCTCAATCGCGAGCACCGCATGACCCTGGTGATCGTGACGCACAACGAAGAGCTGTCCCGCCTCGCCCATCGCACCTTGCGGTTGCAGGACGGCCGGCTCCACTGACGCGGACGATAGAATCATGCCCGTCGCAGTGTTTACAGCCCGGAGGGTGTTTGCTAGGGGTAGGCGCCGTTTAGTTTGGCGGGAGCGAGGGATGCGGGTGCTGCCGGTGGTCATGGGGCTGGGGCTCCTGTTGGCGCTTGCAACGGCGACGACGGCGGCGGCCGACGAACCACGCCTGAACCGCGTCGTCATCGCCGGCAATCAGCGAGTCGAGGAAGAGGCCATCCGGGTGCAGCTGCGCAGCCAGGCGGGCACGCGTCTCAATCCGGAGACCGTCGACAGCGATATTCGTGCGCTCTACCGCATGGGATTCTTCGAGAACGTCGAGGCCGACGTCTCCGAGGAAAACGGCCAGTGGGTGCTGACCTATCGCGTCACCGAGCGGCCACTGATTCGCGAGATCAAGCTCGAAGGCAACAAGAAGCTCAGCAAAGAGGACCTCGATGCCGTCTTGAAGGTCAAACCAAACACCATCTTCGAGCCCGACAAGATCCGCCGCGGCATCGAAGAAGCCAAGAAGGCATATGAAAAGAAGGGGTACCTGGACGCCAAGATCACCTACAGCACCGCCCCGGTCGGCGAGCACGAGGTGGTGCTGACCTACACCTTCGAGGAAGGCAAGATCGTCCGCATCCAGAAGCTGATCTTCGAAGGCGCGCGCGCCTTCTCCCAGCGGCAACTCGAGAAGGTGATGCAGATCAAGGAAGCGTGGATCTTCTCCTTCGTCACCGGTGCCGGCAACCTCGACAATGAAGTACTGAAAACCGACATCGAGCGCCTGACGGCCTTCTATTACGATCATGGCTACATCGACGTGAAGATCGACGAGCCGGTCATCGAACGCAAAGACGACGGGCTCGTCGTCACCATCAAGATCGATGAAGGAAACCAGTACAACGTCGGAACCGTCTCCATCGGCGGCGACCAACTCGCGAACATGGAGCCGGCGCGCGCCCGCTTGAGCCTCAAGCCGGGAGAGGTGTTCCGCACCAGCAAACTGCGCGAGGACATCACGGCGCTCACCGAAGTGTACGGTGACGAGGGCTACGCCTTCGTCAACGTGACGCCGGACACCGCCGTGAACGCCGCTGAGAAGACCGTCGACGTGGTGTACAAGGTGAGCCAGGGCCCGCAGGTCTACATCGACCGGGTGACGATCACCGGCAACACCAAGACACGCGACAAGGTCATCCGCCGCGAGCTGAAGGTGGAGGAGCAGCAGCGCTTCTCCGGGTCGAAGCTGCGCAAGAGTCAGGAACGTCTCAAACGACTGGGGTTCTTCGAGGACGTCAACATCACGACGCGCAAGGCCGAGAACGAAGATCGTCTCGACTTGCTGGTCGATGTGAAGGAAGCGTCCACCGGGTCGTTCTCCGCCGGTGCCGGCGTCTCCTCCGGCGAGTCGTTCCTGTTCAACGTGCGCCTGCAGGAGATCAACCTGTTCGGGCGCGGCCAGCGCGTGGTGTTGAACGCCGACTTTGGTTCCATCCGCCGCAATTTCTCCCTGGATTTCACCGAGCCATACTTCATGGACACCCAGCTGACCACCGGCTTCAGCCTGTTCAACTGGCGGCTGATCTTCGACCAGTTCACCCGCAGCGGCACCGGCGCGAGTATGCGGGCACTGTACCCATTCACCGCCCTGGGATGGAAAGAGATCGGCGGATTTTCGCTCGAAGATGCGCGCATGGGAATCGAGTACCGGATTGAAAACGCCGACATCACTGACGTCAACGCGACGGCGCCCACAGAGATTCTCACCGCGCAAGGCAGCAGCTGGACCAGCAGTGTGACCCCGCGTCTCGTCCGCGATACCCGGAATCACCCGTTCGATCCAACCAGCGGCTCGCTGCAGGATCTGTCGTTCGAGTTCGCCGGCCTCGGCGGCCAGAGCAAATTCATCAAGGCGGAGGCGCGCGCGCGCTTCTACTACCCGTTCTGGAAAAGTCCCACCTTCGGCACGTTCGTGTTCGCCACCGGCGGCAACTTCGGCTACGGGCTCGGTTACGAAGGCGAGCGCGAATTGCCGCTGTTCGAGCGCTACTTCCCCGGCGGCATCAACTCGGTCCGCGGGTACAAGATCCTCTCGCTCGGCCCGCGCAACACGGTCAGTGACGAATTCGGCAATCAGGTCGGCAACGATGCGGTCGGCGGCAGTGAGCAGCTCATCTTCAACAACGAGGTCATCTTTCCGATCATCGAAGGGCTCGGCGTCAAGGGCCTCTTCTTCTTCGATGCCGGCAACGCCTTCTCGGCGGCCCAGGGCATCGATATGGGAGAGATGCGGATGTCCGTCGGACCTGGCATCCGCTGGCTGTCACCGATCGGTCCGCTGCGTATCGAGCTCGGATTTCCGCTCAACAAGCACGCCGGAGACAGCACCCAGACGTTCATGTTCTCCTTTGGCGGTCCGCCGTGACCACGGGGCGAGGCTCGGCCGCCTTGCCCCGTCAGCGTTCTCTTGCCAGTCGTGATCCGCTATAAGCCCAACGTCAGTACGCAGGAGGCAAGTTTCATGAGAATCGTATGGGGTATCATCGTGGGTTTGGTCCTGGCCAACGTGGCGTTCGCCCAGACGGCGTCGAAGATCGGCTACGTCGACTTACAGCGCGCGCTCAACGAGTCCGAGGCCGGTAGGAAGGCGAAGGAGGAGTTCAAAGTCCAGGTCGATCGGGCGCAAGGCCAGCTGAAGAAGCAGAAGGATGAGATCGACAGCCTCAAGGAACAGTTGGAGAAAAAGGCGTTGGTCATGAAAGAGGAGGAGCGCGGCAACCTCGAGGACGACTACCGCAAGAAGCTGCGCGACTTCGAACGGAACTACAAGGATTCGCAAGCCGACTTGCAGAAGAAAGACAACGAGCTCACCGGCGGCATCATCAAGGATCTGCAGGACATCATTCGCGAGTACGGCGAGCGCGAGGGCTATACGCTCATCCTCGAGGCGACCAGCAGCGCCGTGCTCTATGGGTCCAAGAGCGCCGATCTCACCGACGCCGTCATGCAGCAGTACAACACGTTGCACCCACCGAAGAAGAAGAGCAAATGACGACCTGCCTTTCCCCGGTCCTTTCGGAAGGTGCTCGCCCAGCGGGCGCGGCAGCGCGAGGCCGGTCATGAGCATCCGCCCAGCGCCAGCATTCGGCTATCACCGAATCATCGCCCATCTGTTGCACCGCTACCCGTTTTTGTTCATCGACCGCGTCTTGGAGTTCGAAGACGGCAAACGGGTCCTGGCGATAAAGAACGTCTCGATCAACGAGGCGTTCTTCAGCGGCCATTTTCCCGAACAGCCGGTGATGCCTGGTGTGCTCATTTGCGAGGCCATGGCCCAAGCCGGCGCCCTCCTCGCCAGCGCCTCGACGGATCACGTGAAGGAAGGCTGCGTCTCTATCCTCACCGGCCTGGACGGTGCGCGCTTCCGGCGTCCGGTGTTGCCCGGCGACCAGCTCCTGATCGAGGTGACGCTGGTCAAGCGCCGCCGCGGGCTCTGGAAGATGCAAGGTGTTGCCCGCGTCGACGGTCACATGTCCGCCGAGGCGGAGTTGACGCTGACGGAGACCCTGATGGTAGAGCTGTGAGTGCCCCGCGCATCCATCCCACCGCCGTCGTCGCCGCCGGCGCCGAGATCGACGCCGACGTCGAGATCGCACCGTATGCCGTCATCGGAGCCAAGGTGCGTTTGGGTCGCGGCACGCGCGTCGGCGCGCACGCCGTCATCGATGGCCGCACAACTATCGGCTGTCACAACCAGATCTTTCAGCTGGCCTCGATTGGCGCGGCGCCGCAGGACCTCAAATATCGCGGCGAAGACAGCCAGCTGATCATCGGCGACCACAACATCATTCGCGAGTTCGCGACCCTCAACCCGGGAACCACCGGTGGCGGCATGATCACCCGCCTCGGCGATGCCAACCTGCTCATGAACTACAGCCACATCGGCCACGACTGCATACTCGGCAGCCACAACATCGTCGCCAACGGCGCACAGTTGGCGGGCCACGTGATCATCGAGGACTACGTCGTGATCGGCGGGCTCGTCGGCATCCTGCAGTTTATAAAGGTCGGTGAATCGGCTATCCTCGGCGGCGGTGCCATGGTGACGCAGGACGTACCGCCATATTGCAACGCGACCGGTGACCGCGCCGAGCTGCACGGGCTCAATCTCATTGGCCTCAAGCGCCGCAACTTCAGCCCCGAGTTGGTGCGTGACCTCAAGCGCGCCTATCGCATCGTCTTTCGCTCCGGACTCAAAGTGGCCGATGCCATTGCCCGAGTCCGTGCCGAGATCCCGCATTCACGTGAGGTCGACCATTTCCTGGCCTTCATCCAGTCTTCCACAGTGGGGGTGTGCCGCTAAGAGTGCCGATCGCGGCTGGCCGATCGCCGATCGACAAACACCGATCACCGATTAGCGATCAGCGATCGGCGATCAGCGTGCAAACGATGCAACGCGTGGGCCTCATTGCTGGAAACGGTCGCTTTCCCTTGATCTTTGCGCGCACCGCGCGCGCCGCGGGCGTGGAAGTGGTCGCCGTCGCGCACGAGGGAGAAACGCCGCCGGAGCTCAGCGCCGAGGTTGACCGCATCACCTGGATCAAGGTCGGCGAGCTCGGCCGCATGATCGGGAGCCTGCAGGCCGCAGGCATCGAGCGTGCCGTCATGGCGGGCGGTATCCGCAAGCTCGCACTGCTCGACCACTTTGCTCCCGACGAACGGGCCATGGCCTTTCTCGCGGGTCTCAGCACCTTTGGCGACGACACGCTGTTGCGCGGCGTGGCCGCGGAACTGGAACGCGAAGGCATCCGCATCGTCGAGTCGACCCTGTTCTTGTCCGCGCTCCTCACACCGATGGGAGCGCTGACGACCGCGGCGCCTGATGAGGCACAATGGAAGGACATCCGTCACGGCATCGCCGTCGCCAAGGCGGTCGGCCGTTGGGACATCGGACAGAGCGTGGTCGTCAAGTCGGGAATGGTCCTCGCTGTCGAGGCCATCGAGGGTACCGATGCAACCATTCAACGCGCCGGCCGCCCCGGCGCCGTGGTGGTCAAGGTCAGTAAGCCGGACCAAGATCTCCGCTTCGACGTCCCCGCCGTGGGTCTGGAGACGGTGCGCGTCTGCCGCGCCGGCCAGGTCGCGGTCCTGGCGCTCGAGGCCGGCAAGACGCTGCTGCTGGACAAGGACGAGCTCCTGCAAGAGGCGGAGAACGACGGGCTTGTCATCGTGGGCGTATGAAGAGAATGGAAAACAGGAACCCAGAAATGCCCAACCGGAAACCGGCAAATGGTGCGGCCTGCACGCGGCGCTCCCATTCGCCGGTTTTCAATTCTCAATTCCCGGTTCCCGGTTTTTCATTTTCTTTGAGGCTCCGCCCATGACCGCGCCGCTGCGTGCCGCGGTCGTCGGCGCCGGCTATCTGGGAGCCTTTCACGCCGACAAATACGCCAGTCTTCCCGACGTCGAGTTGGTTGCCGTCGTCGATGTCGATCCGCACCGCGCCGCCGAGGTCGCGACACGCTGTCGCACGCGCGCCGATGCCGACTACCGCAGCCTGTTCGGCCGCGTCGACTGCGTGAGCCTCGCGGTGCCAACACCGCTGCACTTCGCGCTGGCGCGCGACTGTCTCGCGCATGGCATCGACGTTTTGGTCGAGAAGCCGATGACGGAGACGGTGAGCACCGGGCAAGCGCTGGTCGAGACCGCGGAGCAGCACGGACGCATTCTGCAGGTCGGCCATCTCGAGCGCTTCAACCCGGCCATTCGCGCCCTGGCCGGTATCATTACCCAGCCACGCTTCATCGAGTGCCACCGCCTCGCGCCCTTCGTGGAGCGCGGCACCGACGTCGACGTCATCCTCGACCTGATGATCCATGACCTCGACGTCATCCTGAGCCTGGTACAGGCCGAGGTACAGACGGTCGAAGCCGTCGGAATCCCGGTGTTGTCGGAGACCACCGACATTGCCAACGCTCGTCTGCGGTTCACCAACGGCTGTATCGCCAACATCACCGCCAGCCGGGTGGCGCTGAAACGCGAGCGCAAGATCCGCCTGTTTCAAGCCGACACCTACGTGTCCGTCGACTACGGCGAGAAGCACGTGCGCGTCTGCCGTCGCCATCCCGGCGAGGCCGGGCCGACCATCAGCGTCGAGGAGCACGCCCTCGGCGACAGCGACGCGCTGTTCGACGAGATCGAGCACTTCGTACACGCCGTGCGCACACGCGAGCGACCGCTGGTCGACGGCCGCACCGCGTTGCGCGCCCTCGAAGTCGCCGAGTGGATCCGGGGCCGCATGGAGAGCGCATGAGCGCAGCGGGTCGGACGGTCTTGCTGGTGGCCGGAGAGGCCTCCGGCGACATGCACGGTGCCGAGTTGGTGGCCGCGTTGCGCCGCAACGCGCCGCAACTCGAGGTGTGGGGCGTCGGCGGCGAGCGCTTGCGTCAGGCAGGCATGCATATCCTGGTCGACACCGCGGCCGTGGCGACCATGGGGTTCGTCGAAACATTCGGTACCCTCGGCCGCTTGCTCGCGGCCTACCGGCGGCTGGTGCGCTTCATGATCGAACAACGGCCGGCGCTATTGGTGCTCATCGACTATCCGGAGTTCAACATGCTGCTCGCCAAGCGCGCCAAGGGGCTCGGCATTCCGGTCTTCTACTACATCGCGCCGCAAGTCTGGGCGTGGCGGCCGGGCCGCATCCACAAGCTGGCGCGCCGCGTCGATCGTATCGGCGTCGTCTTCCCGTTCGAGGCACCGCTCTACAACAACGGGCGCCAACTCGCGGAATTCGTCGGCCATCCGCTGCTCGACCTGGTGCAAGCGACCCGCACGCGCGAAGAGACGTTGGCCCGCTACCATCTCGATCCCGCGCGCCCGCTGCTGGCGCTGCTGCCGGGCAGCCGGAAGAAGGAAATCCGCCATCTGCTGCCACCCGGCATCGCCGCGGCCCACCGCTTGATCGCGGAGGGTTGGCAAGTGGCGATCGCCCTGGCGCACACGCTGACGCGTGACGATCTCGCCGCCGCTTTGGGCGGCGCACTGCCGGCGCTGCCGATCATCGAGGACGATACCTACAACCTCGTGCACGCGGCCGACGCGGCGCTGGTCGCCTCCGGCACGGCGACCCTGGAGACCGCCCTGCTCGGCCGGCCGATGGTCATCATGTATCGCGTCTCGCCACTGACGTTTGCGGTGGCCCGCCGACTCGTGCACCTGGAGTACATCGGCATGCCGAACATCATCCTCGGCCGGCGCGTGTTTCCGGAGTTGATCCAGCGCGACGTCACGCCGGAGAATGTGGTCGCCGCGGTGCGCGAGGTGACCGCCCACCGCGACGAACTGACGGCTGCGCTGCGCGAGTTACGCGACAAGCTGGGCCAGCCGGGCGCCGCCGAGCGCGCCGCGCACCTGGCGTTGGAGTTGATCGGATGAAGCGCGCCTCGATCTACCGCCGGCTCCTGGTCTACCTGCGTCCCTATTGGTGGCCGCACTTCGTGGTGGCAATCATCTGCATGCTGCTGTTCAGCGCCACGAACGGGGCCATGCCCTTTCTCGTCCAACATATCTTCGATGACGTGTTCACCGCCCGCAACTTGACCATGCTCCGAATCCTCCCCGCGGTGATCATTGCGACGTTCCTGATCCGTGGCGTCGTCGGGTTTGGGAGTACCTACCTCACGGAGTACGTCGGCCAGCGGATCGTCGCCGATCTGCGCAGCGCCTTGAACGATCACATTCAGCGCCTATCGCTGTCGTTCTTCAATCGTACGCCAACCGGCACCATCGTCTCGCGGATCACCAACGACGTGGCGCTGGTACGCATGGCGCTCACCGACGCCGTTGCGGCGATTCTCAAGGATGCATCATCATTGCTCATTCTCATTGGCGTTGCCTTCTATCAAGACTGGGTCCTGGCGCTCATCGCATTCGTGGTCTTCCCGGTGTCCGTGCTCCCGATCATTCGCCTGTCGAAACGGCTGCGTTCGTTTTCGAAAAAGGGGCAAGTGTCGATGGGCAACATGACCATGCTGCTGCAGGAAACCATTCAGGGGAATCGCGTCGTCAAGGCCTTCGGCATGGAGCACTACGAGAACCAGCGCTTCGACGAAGAGAACGATCGGCTCTTCCGGCTGTACATGAAGGGGACGCGGATCCGCGCGTTCACCAATCCGATGATGGAGATCCTCGCAGCCTTCGGCATCGCCGGTGTGGTCTGGTATGGCGGCTACAGCGTGATCCAGGGCGGCCGCACGCAGGGTGCGTTCCTCGGCTTCCTGACGGCGCTCTTTCTGCTCTATGAGCCGTTCAAGGGCTTGGCCAAAACCAACACCGCCGTGCAACAAGCCATGGGGGCCGCCGAGCGCGTCATGGAATTGCTCGACACCCCCAGCGACGTCAGTGAGCGCCCGGACGCCCGGCCGCTCACCGGGATCCGTGATGGCATTTGCTTCGAAGGGGTGAGCTTTCGCTACGAGCAAGAGTCGGTGCTATGCGATATCAACCTGACGATTCCACGCGGCGAGGTCGTCGCGCTGGTCGGCATGAGCGGCGGCGGCAAAAGTACACTGGCCGATCTCATCCCGCGCTTCTACGACGTGCCGCAGGGACGCATCAGCATCGACGGCGTCGACATTCGCGACTACACGCTCGCCAGCCTGCGCGCGCGCATTGCCATCGTCACGCAGCACACCTTCCTGTTCAATGACACGGTCCGCAACAACATTGCCTACGGCGACATCGCCACCGATATGGACGCGATCATCGCCGCGGCGCGCGCCGCCCACGCGCACGAGTTCATCGTGGCGTTACCCGACGGCTACGACACGGTTGTCGGCGAGCTCGGCGTAAAACTCTCCGGCGGGCAGCGGCAGCGGCTGGCGATCGCCCGCGCGTTGCTCAAGGATGCACCGATCCTGGTACTCGACGAAGCGACCTCGGCGCTCGATAACGAGTCGGAGCGCCTCGTCCAGGCGGCGTTGGAGACGCTGATGCACAACCGCACCACGCTCGTGATCGCGCACCGGCTGTCGACGGTGCGCCGCGCCGACCGTATCGTGGTGATGGTCCGCGGACAGATCATCGAGCAAGGCACGCACAACCAGTTGTTGGCGCTCAACGCCGAGTACCGCAAGCTCTACGATCTCCAGTTTCAGGATCCTGAGACGGTAGAGCCGAAGGTGTTGCACTAGAGACACCGCCCAATGGAAAACCGAAAACAGGAAACCGGAAACGGGGAACCGGCAAACGCGAATCGCCCGGCGCCTGTCGAACGTTTCGTTGGCCCGTTTTCCATTTGCTGTTTCCAGTGTCCTGTTTTTCATTTTCCCTCCGCCGGAGAGACGCGGACGTAGGCAGTGATGGAGCACACACCCGAAGCGCCCCACCAGCCCGCCGATCCCACAGGCCCGGTTCCGCGGCCTCGTCATCCGTGGCGCGAACCGTTCCTCCGCCTGTTAACCGACGCGGCACCCGTCCTCGTCAGCGGAACACTCCGCCTGCTGGCCTTGACGGTGCGCGTCCGCTACGTCAACGTCGACGAGCTGTTTGCCCGCTGGGAACGCGGCGAGCAGCTCATCGGAGCGTTCTGGCACAATCGCGTCCTCATGATGCCGGTGGCCAATCGCAGCCGGAAGTTGTGCATCATGAACAGCCAGAGTCGCGACGGCGAGATCGCCACACGGGCGCTGGCGCGCTGGGGCATCCGTTCGGTGCGCGGCTCGGCGACCCGCGGGGGGATTGGCGCCTTCTTGAACCTGGTGCGCGCCTACCGCGACGGCTGCGACCTGGCGGTGGTGCCGGACGGCCCGCGCGGCCCTGCCTGCGTGGTCAAGGCCGGGGTCATCCATCTCGCGCGGGCCACCGGCGCAACGATCTTCCCGGTAACCTACGCCGCGTCGCGCCAGCGCCGGTTGCACAGCTGGGACCGGCTCATCATTCCCTTGCCGTTCGCGCGGGTGGTCTACGTCGGCGGCGAGCCCCTGCAGGTACCGCGACATGCCACCGACGCGGAAGTCGAAACGTTGCGCCACGAATTGGAGACCCGCCTCAACGACATTACGGATCAGGCCGAGGCATTGGTCGGAAGGAAGACAATGGTGCATGGTGAATGGTGACTGACGGATCGCCGTTTCTTCAACTCACCATTGACCATTCATTATTCACCATTCGAGAGATGTTGGGCGACCTTGTCTACGACGTGTTGGGCACCATCGTCGGCCTGATGGCGCTCCCGGTGCTACCGCTGTTGGCGCTGACCCGCTACGGGCAGGGGCTCAGTGAACGTTGTGGCTGTTTGCCGAGCTCAGTGCGCGCCGTCCGCTCGCCGGTCTGGGTGCATGCCGCCTCGGTCGGCGAGGTATTGGCCGCCGAGCCACTCCTGCAGCAGCTCCGGCGCCAGCGGCCAGACCTGCAGGTCGTGGTGTCGACAACCTCCATCCCCGGCCGCGAGACGGCGCGCAGCCGCCTGGGCGCCGACGCGGTGATGCTCCTGCCCGTGGACGTCCGCTGGGTCGTCAACTCCGCCATGCGCCGATTGCAGCCGCGGTGCCTGGTCATCGTGGAAACCGAGCTCTGGCCGGCGCTCATTCGCGCCGCAGCGCGCCGCGCCGTCCCCTGCGTCATCGTCAGCGGCCGCATCTCATCGCGTGCCGCCGCGCGTTACGCATGGGTGCGGTGGCTGACGCGGGGAATGCTGAATCGCGTCACGGCCTGCGTCATGCAGACCGAGGCCGACGCGGCACGCATCGTGGCTCTCGGCGCGCCGCCGGCGCGCGTCCAAGCACTCGGCAGCTTGAAGTTCGCCCGCGAAGCAAAAGCCGCCGCGAGCCCGATCGGGGCCTCGACGCTGCCGGCGCTGCTCGGAGAGCGCCCCCTACTCGTCGCCGCCAGCACCCATCCCGGCGAGGAACAACTGGTACTCGAGGCGTGTACGGCGCTGTGGCCCGAGCATCCGGACCTGCTGCTGCTGATCGCGCCGCGGCGCCCCGAACGCTTCGACGAGGTGGCACAGCTGCTGGCTCGCTGCGGGGTGCGGCACCAGCGGCGCAGTCAGCTGGATGGGCGGGTGGCCACGGCAACACAGGTGCTGCTCCTTGACACGCTCGGCGAGCTGCTCGATGTATTGCAGGCCGCGCGCGGCGTATTCGTGGGCGGTACCATTGCGCACGTCGGTGGCCATAACGTGTTGGAGCCCGCAATCTTCGGTAAGCCAGTTGCCTTTGGTCCGCACACCAGCAACGTCGCGGAAGCGGCCGCGGCGCTGCTCGATGCGGGCGGCGCCGTCGAGGTGCACGACGCCAGCCAGCTGCGTGCCGAGTGGGCTCGTCTTCTCGCCGACGCCAACGCGGCGCTGAACATGGGGCAGCGCGGACGTGCGGTTGTTACGGCCCAAGCAGCGGTCGCCGAGCGGACATTCGACGTCCTGCGGCCACTGCTCGGGCCCGCCCTCGCGCCAATGCCGAACCAGGCGACCGCATGAGATGGCGATGGCGGGAATGACACAGACCTTACGCGACGTGGTCTGGGCCCGGCGCGGCGTACGCGGCTGGGCAGCGTGGCTGGCGCTGCAACCGGCGAGCGGATTGTTTGCCGCCGCGGTGGCCATGCGCGATCTCGGCTACCGCATCGGTGTCCTGCGCGTCCACCGCGCCGGGATTCCCGTGATCAGCGTCGGGAATCTTTCGGTCGGCGGCACCGGCAAAACGCCGATCACCCTGTGGCTGGCACGCCAGCTCGCCGCGCACCTGTCTGCCGCGGGCGTGGGAAAGGTAGCGATCCTGCTGCGTGGCTACGGCGGCCGGGCGCGCACGGCGACGATCGTGTCACACGGTGCGGCCTCCGGCGGGATCAGTCCCGAGGTCAACGTTGAGACGGTTGGCGACGAGGCCATCATGCTGGCGAAGTCGTTCGAGGGTATCGTGCTGACGGCACGTCGGCGCATCGAAGGCGTGGCGCTCGCCGAACGGCTCGGCTGTCGGGTGGTCGTCCTCGACGACGGCTTTCAGCATCGCGCCCTGGCGCGCGATTTCGACCTGGTGCTGATCAACGGGCGCGACGGCGCCCTGTTGCCGGCCGGCCCGATGCGCGAACGGCCGAGCGCCCTCAACCGTGCCGACGCGGTGGCGCTGGTGTTGAAAACCGACGAGGACTCCGCAACGGCGGCAGACGTATGTGGAACGAAGCCGCACGTCGTCGTCCGCTTCGAAGCCCGTGCCCTGGTAGAATCGGATGGCGGCCAGTGGCACGAACGGCCTTTGGACGGGCTCACCGGGCGCCGCGTCATCGTCATCGCGGGGATCGCGCATGCCGCACCTTTCT
>CAZTDK010000023.1:0-18894 GCA_964611965.1 uncultured Binatia bacterium (SeqCode)
CGGGTTTCAGAACGATGCGCTTCTTTCAACTCTCCCTAACTGGGGTTTCCGGGATGAGGCGGCGCGGCGGCTCAACCCAGATGATCGCGAGGCCGGGCAACTCCTGGCGCGGTTGGAAAAAGCAAGAGGAGGCGTTCGGATGCAATAAAAGTTGCAATCGTCGCATCCAAGTTGACATGGACCGAATAGAGAAACACTTGCTTCCGAGGCGGCGCATTGCTGAGCGGCTGCGTCACGCCGGATTCAGAGTTGCACTGATGTCGGCAGCCGAGTCGTTCGACTTTCTGATCAACGACCGCGTCCGGGTGGCGTTGCGGGTCGCGTTTCCGCGCAGCCGCGATCATCGCGTCACCGTGCGCGAGCGCCAGTACACGTACCGCTATCGGTCGTGGCACTTCAATTTCCATCACCACGGCAAGCTGGAAAAGCGGTACGCGGACGTCGTCATCTGCTTGGCCATGGAACCCCGACACGCCGCGCGCGAGGAAGTCTTTGTGATCCCATGGGAAGCCGTCTCCGGAAAGACCTTCTCGTTACATGCGGGACGGCGCCGCTACGCCGGGCAATACGCGCAGTACGTGAATCGCTGGCAGGTGGTTGCGCGCGCGGTGGCAGAGATACCGGCGCGGCTGGTTGCGTGAGCGACTGTCGCGACATTTGCAGCCGACAAGCACGCGCCTCCAGCCGGCGGGTGTTGATGAATAGGGAACTCCTATTTCTCTACTCTCACCCCGCCAACGACCTGACCGCCGATATCGACCGGGTTCGGGTTCCGGGTTGCCGCAGACAGGCTCGGACGCCGCGAGCATGACCACTGCCGGCGGTTTGCCGGCAGCGATACCGGAGCGCAGCCGGCGGCGCCGGCGTAACGACCGCTCAACTTCGCATAATTTCGACAACGCTACTAGACAATTATGTCCAAATACTATATATCATAGCTCATGATGTTTTTCCGGCCGCTGGCACTTGTCCGGGGGCGCGGCAGCGACGCGCACTCACCGGAGATGCGATTGGTCCTGGCGCTCTTCGAAGACGCCATTCGCTCGGCAACACGACACCCGGCGGGACGCAACCGGCGGGAGCATCGGGAATATCTGAACGCGCGTGCCTGGGTCCAGAACGACGACCGCAATTGGCCGTTCGCGTTCGCAAATGTGTGCGACCTGCTCGGTCTCGATGCCAGCGCGGTCCGCCGACAGGTGCTTCTCGGACGCGTTGTACCGGAGCACAATCGGCGCCGAAGATCGGGTTCCGGGTGCATCGGCACCGGCGCACGCATCCGTGTTGCGCACCCCCCCAACGGGTTCGAAGGACGCGAGGATGACTCTCGGAGGATCGACGGGGGCGACGTTCCAAGATCCTCGTCGTGACCTCGGGTCCTTCGGGATGCGAGTTGCCAATCACCTTTGCGGCCTCACCCCAACCCTCGCCCTGCCGCAAGTGGCATGAGCGAGTGGGAACGGGCCTTCCATCTTCTCGGGTGACCGCGCTGCACGTCGTGGTGATACTTCCGTTCAGGTCTGGATCGCAGGGAAGCGGACTTCCACCTCAAAGCCACCATCGGGAACGTTGCGCGCCGCCGCGCGCGCCCCCATCTGGGCTGCCAGACTGCGCACCAGCGCCAACCCCAGACCGCTGCCCTGGCTGCGCCGCGTCAGCTCGCTCTCGCCGCGGTAGAACGGCTCGAACAGCCTGCGCACATGCTGTGGCGTCACACCCGGCCCGTGGTCCCGCACCGCCACACAAACCTCCGACCCAACGAGGCGGCACGACAAGGCGAGACGTTTGGGGTGATTGTCACCGGCATATTTCACCGCATTGTCGACCAGATTGAAGAGGATCTGCAACACGGCGTCACGCTCGAAACGCACCGCCGGCAACGTCGCTTCCACCTGCACCTCGAGCTCGAATCCCGCGCGCGCGGCGTGCGCACCCAGCAGCTCGGCCGCCTCCACGACCACCGAGCCGAGCGGCGCGGTGACCAGGGCCATCGCGCGCGTACCCTTCTCCAAACGGGAGAACTCGAGCACGTTGTTGATGAGACGAGTCAGCCGTTCCGATTCCGCCGTGATGTGCCGGTAGTACTCGACGCGTTTCGCTTCCGCAGGCACGATGCCGTCGCGCAGCATTTCACCGTACATGCGGATCGCGGTGAGGGGAGTCTTGAGCTCATGGGAAACGGCCGCAACGAAATTGCTGCGACGTTCGGCGTAGGTCACGGTTACCGACACCATGCGGTACAAGGCGAGCAGACCGAGGCCGCCCACCACCACGACGGCGGCACACAACGCATACACGTAGCTGGCGCTGCCAATTCCCGGCAACGGACGCAGCGCCAGCCGCGCGCTCACATCGGCGAAGGGCTCGGCGAAACGATGCTGGTACACGAACGCCGCGGCACCGGCGGGGATGGCCGCCGGCACGCGGGCGTTGGTGAAGTCGACCGTCGCATAGCTCGCCACGTCGTTGCCGCCGAGCGCCCGGGTGCGGAGCCAGTCAGCGAGCGTGTTGAGATCGAGCAGCAAGCCCTGGCGATAGGTCTGTGCCTCGCGCACCACGGTGCGGTACAGCAGCACGTGACGCGGATCGATCACCCGGCCGAGCATCGGCGCAATCTCGAGCCGCGCCGGCGCGTTTGCGGGCGACTGCTTTGCCGCGTCGGCACGCGGCACGAGCGCGCCGCCCGCGTCCCGCGTGCCCGCATCCGTATCCACCGCCCGCGCGTTCGCAGATGGCGGTGCAAACGCCAGTTCCGTCTTCGCCTGGCGTCCGGCACGCTGCTCCACTCCTTTGTTCAAGGCGCGCAGCGCATCGAACACCGACACCGCGCCTGACGACTGCAGTTGCTCCTTGGCACCCTGCAGATCCGCCTCGTTGCTGGCGGCGACGGTGCTGCCGGGCGCTTGCAACGCGGGCGCCGTCCGGTTGCGCACGACGCCCAGGCTCGCGCCGTCGCGGAAGTACCATCCCGCTGTCCGATCCAGCTCGCTCAAGATTGTGCGTCCCGCCCCCGCATCCTTCTCGTCGGCTTCGGGTGAGCGACCCGTGGGTGTCTGCACAGTTCCGTCTGGATTGATCTGGAAGTAGGCGATGATGAACGGCAGGCTCGGCGCCTCGGCGAGGGGTGAGCGCACGAGGGCTCCGCCCTCCTCTCCCGGCGGAATGTAGTCATGGCTGTATTGGCCGAATGGCCGTTCCTCCTCGCCGGCGAGCAGCTCGGACAAGGCGCGTTCCATCTCGTCAAAAATGCGCTCGGCCACGGCCTGGTGGCGCGTACGCCGTTCCAGCTCCACGCTGGCAACGGCGCGGCGCAACAGCAGGGCAACGGGTACCACGACGATCAGCGCGATCGCCACGAACAGCAAGCGGAAGCGGCGCATCCGTCAACCGGCGAAGCGGTAGCCCTCGCCGCGCACCGTCTCGATGGCCGCACCGGCGGCGGCGATCTTCTTGCGTAACTTCACCATATGCATGTCGACGGTGCGCGTCTCGATTTGTTCGACGTGCGTCATGCCCCAGACCTCGGCCAGCAGCGTGCGGCGGCTGACGATGCGGCCGCGCTCGCGGGCCAGCAACGCCAGCAGGTCGACCTCGCGACGTGAGAGAGCAATGATCGCGCTACCGCTTGTCGCCGTCCGCGTCGACGGATCGACCTGCCAAGCACCGAATGCGAACCGCGCCTGCGGCGCTGCCGAGCCACCGAGGGCGCGGCGCAAAAGAGCATCCACGCGCGCCGTCAGCTCCAGTACTGAGAACGGCTTGGTGACGTAGTCGTCAGCCCCACAGCGGAAACCGCGCACGATATCCGCTTCGGCACCCCGCGCGGTCAACATGAGAATCGCCTGCTGCGGGCGCTGCGCGCGTAGCGCGCCAGAGACATCAAAGCCGCTCAAGCCCGGCAGCATGACGTCCAGCATGACCAGTGCATACCTCGCCGTGAGCGCGAGCTGCAGGCCGTCCTCGCCGCTCTCCACTCCCGTAGGCTGATGTCCGTGGTAGGTCAGGATGTCGCACAGCCCGTCGCGAATCGCCGCTTCATCTTCCACGACCAGGATCGGAGTTTTCGCGTCCATCAGTCGGCGAGTGTAGGCGTTTCGCACCGAAAGCCAAACCCGCCGGCAGACGCCGCCGCCGCTTTTACGATCCTTTTACGATCACCGTGGGCGCGCGCACGTCTGATCCTGCAGACGGATGGCAATGGCGCCAGCCCTCAACCATCGGGTCCGAAGGTGACCCAGAAAGGATCTGCAAATGGAATGGTACGGTGCGCAAGCCAGGAGGCGACGAGTCCGAGTGTTCGTTGCAGGCGGGCTGCTGCTCGCGACGGCGCTGGTCGGCAGCGTCGCGCGCGGCAAGGGGAGCGCCCACCCGCCGCCGCCGGCGCCGGGCCCGGTGCAGTTCACCGCACCGACGACCGGCCCGGTGAGCTTCCGCGGCACCCTCGACCGGAGAACGGTCTTGCGCGGCACCGATGGCCTGGTGCGCATGGAGTTGGCAATCGGCGCACAAGCGCACACGGGGGATCAGCCGGCGCGCCGGCCGACGGACCTGATGGTGATCCTCGACCGTTCCGGATCCATGGGCGGCGAGAAGCTCGAGCAGGCGCGCGCCGCGATCGGCGCACTGATCGCCCAGCTCGACGCGCGCGATCGCTTTGCGCTCGTGACCTATGCGAACGGCGCTACGCTGGCGATTCCGCTGGCAACCGCCGATGCCGACGCGCGCGCACGCTGGCTGACAGCGGTTGCCGCCATCCAAGCGGATGGCGGCACCAACATGTCGAGCGGTCTCGACCTCGGGCTCGATACCATCGAGCGCACCCGCTCCGCCGAACGCGCGCAGCGCGCCATCCTGCTCTCCGACGGTCTCGCCAATCAGGGCGATGCCAGCCACGACGGCCTCCTGCGCCGCGCGGCGCGGGCCGCACGCGGCGAGTACATGCTCACCACCGTCGGCATCGGCGAAGACTTCAACGAGTATCTCATGACCGCATTGGCCGATGCCGGCACGGGCAATTACTACTATTTGAAGGTTGGCGATGATCTGGCGAACGTCTTCGCCCGCGAGCTCGACGCGACCCGCACGACGGTCGCTTCCGGGCTCGCGGTTCGTATCGACCCAACCAGCGGCGTGCGCGTCATTGACGCCGCCGGTTATCCCCTCGAACCGGCACCGGGCGCGCCGCCGAGCGCGGTACTGTTCCGCCCGGGGGCGCTGTTCGCGGGACAGGAGCGCCGCATCTGGGTGACTCTCGCCGTCCCATCGCACAGCGAGGGGGACATCGATCTCGGACGCTTTACGGTCTCCTATGCCAACGGCAACGAGCCGGCGACGTTGGCCTTCGCCCAGGTCCCCCGTGTGACGTGTGTGCGAAGCACCGACGACTTCTACGCCGGGGTCGACGTGTTGTCCTGGTCGCGCTCGGTCGTCGTCGATGCCTACAACAACATGCAGCAGGAAGTCGCGCGCCAGGTAAAGGCCGGCCGCCGGGACGAGGCACTGCAAGCGATCGGACAGTTTCGCGCCGCCGCCGCCCCGATGAATGCGCGCCTGCAGGCCCCACCGGTCGCGGCACAGCTACAGGCGGCGGACAAGCTCGAGGCCGACGTCGCGGCGGCATTCAACGGGCCGAATCAGGCCGCGAAGCAGAATGAGCTGAGCAAGGAACGCAGCGCCGAAGCCCTGGATCTGCGCCGCGCGGGGAGCAAACGTTGAGGGACTGCGACGAGCCACGAGGGCCGCGTTTGAGGACCTATTCTGCCCGTTCCCCGTTCACCCCGAGTCGTTTCAGCGGCCGTATCGAGGGGCGCGCTGCGAGGATACTGCGCACAACCTCCCTCGATACGCCGCCAGAAGAAGGCGGCTACTTGGGATGAACGGAATACGTCATCGCATTTCTGAACGTCAGCACGATGGAGGACATGATGGCAAGCAAGCTAGTCGATCGGATTGCACGACTCCTCACGGCAGATGCACACGGGGTCATCGAGTCACTCGAAGAACGTTCACTGCTCCTCAAGCAGTGTGTGCGTGAAGCCGAGATCGAGCTCAATCGGAAGCAAGCGCGGTTGGACGCCGTGCGGGACGAGGTGAAGCGTCTGCGCGAAGCGCTGGCGCGGGCGGCAGAGGCGACACAAGCGCTCGACGATGATGTGGCGCTTGCCCTTGGCGGCGGTAAGGACGACCTGGCGCGCTTCGCGGCGCGCCGACTGCTGGCGCATCGGCACGACGTCCAGACGCTGCAGACGCGTTTGGCGGAGCGCGAAGCGGAGGTGCAAGCCCTGGCACCGCGGGTTGATGCGCAACAGGCGCAATTCGAGACGCTCCGGGTGCGGGTCCGCGCCGAACTCGCACGGCGCGACGACACGCGCGACCGGAACACCGTGCCGTGCGAATTGCCGGTCGCCGATGAAGAGGTCGAGCTGGAGCTGCTGCGCCGGCGCCAGGGACACGCCGGACGCGCAGAAGGAGGACAGTGATGCACTGCAACACATTTGTTCGCAGCGCCGCCTTCGCGGCAGCCGCGGGCTGTGGCGTCATGCCGTGGCTCCTGGTGGTCGCGCCGCTCTTCGGCGTACACGGCGCCCTGTGGTTCTATCTGGTGGTGGTGTCGGCGGCATACGTCGCCGCAATCGCGCCATCGCTGCGGCGTGGGCTCGGCGCCTGCATGCTGGTGCTCATGCTCGGCGGCGGCATCGCCGCGGTGGCATCGGCGCTCCCGGAGCTGGCCGTCGCGCTCGCGGTCCTGTTGGCACTGGCGCGCAGCGGCTGCCTCTACCACGCGCCGCCGGGACGGGCCGTGGCCGTGGAAATTGGACTCATTGCAGGTGGCCTGCTGTTCGCGCGCTTTCTGGCGGGCAGCTCGCTGCTGTCGGTGATGCTCGCGCTCTGGGGCTTCCTCCTCGTCCAGAGCGTCTTCTTTTTCATTGGAGGCGTAGGGGAACGAAGGCCCGGCGCCGCGCATCAGGATCCGTTCGACGCCGCGTACGAACGTGCCAAGGCGCTGCTCGACGGACTGGCGGTGTAGGACGTTGGGTTAGCCCGGACAAAACTCTCACGCAAAGGCGCAGAGCCGCGAGGCCGCAGAGCTGACGCATTGGAGAAAGGAATTAGCTTCCATAAGATCATTCCTCACGCGGTTCTTTCTTGAGCAAAGATCTCTTGACTCTCTGCATCCTTTGCGGCTTTGCGCCTTTGCGTGACCTTTCTCCCATTGCGGTTCAGGCTGCGGCGCAGCTTACTCCGCCCCGATAGGCGCGCCCTTCTCCGCTACCGAGCGGCGCATGATCAGCACCAGGACGAGCAACAGTACGCCAAACGCCGCCGAGAAAGAGAAGACATCGAAGTAGGCCAGTGACAACGCCTGTCGTGCCCGCTGATGATCGAGCACCCCCAGCGCCATTTGCTGCGACAACGCAGCGTCGCCGGTGTGCCGCACAAAATACTCCTGGCTTTGGTTCAGGAAATGATTGACTGCTGGATTCAACCCGTCGAGGCGCTCATTGAGGCGCAGGACATGGAACTGTTCGCGGCGTTCCTGAATGATCTGGGCGAGCGACGTCCCCACGCTGCCGCCTTCGTTGCGCAGCAGCGCGAGCAGTCCGACGGCGGCGCCGCGCAGCTCCTTCGGAATATAGATGAACGCCGCGACGTTGAGCGGAGCAAACAGCATCGACAGACCCGCAATCACCACCACTCTCGGCCAGACGACCTGCCAAGGGCCGATGTCCAATGTGAGGTGCGCCATCCAGTAGTTCCCGGCGGCCATCGTGAACAATCCACCGGCCATCAGGTAGCGCGCATCGACGCCGCGGCTCAGCAGCATCCCGACGATGAAGAGCATCACGATTGCGGCGACCCCCGCCGGCGACAAAACCAGACCCGATGTCGTTGCGTCGTAGCCGAAGAGCGACTGCAGTAGCGCGGGCAGCGTGACGGTGTTGGCATAGAGCAAGCCGAAGGCGCAGGCAATGATGATGCAACAGGCGCGGAAGTTCCGATCGGCCAGCGTCCGCAGCGCGATGAGTGGATTGGGAATCCGCAACTCCCGATAAATCAGGCCCGAGAGGCAGAGCAGGAAGAGCAGCAGTAGCGCCTGCACGCGCAAGAACGGATCGCCGAGCCAATCCCACTCCTGTCCCTTGCTCAGCACGGTCTCCCAGCAGACCATGGTGACGCTGAGCAGACACAGGCCAAGCGTATCGAAGGGCTGATGTCGCGTGCGTACGCGACGCCGTTCGGCCTTCAGATAGTCCGGATCTTCCACCACGGCACGGCACATGACGAGCGCGAACAGCCCGACCGGGACGTTCAAATAGAAGATCCAGCGCCAGCCGTAGTTGTCGGTAATGAATCCCCCGAGTGTCGGACCAACGACCGGCGCGAGGAGCGCCGCCACGCCGAAGATGGTCATCGCCGCGCCCTGTTTCTCCTGCGGGAATGCGTCCAGCAGCACCGCCTGGCTCGACGGTTGCAATCCGCCCCCGGCCAACCCCTGCAGCACGCGGAAGGCAATCAGCGCGACCAGACTGCCAGCCATCCCGCAGAGTGCGGAGGCCAAAGTAAATATGGCGATCGAAAGCAGGAAGTAATTGCGCCTGCCGAGCCGCAACGCGAGCCAACCAGAAATCGGCAGGACGATCGCATTGGCAGCCAGATAACTCGTGATGACCCATTCACTGTCGGTCGCCGGGGACGACAGCCCGCCGGCGATGTAGCGGAGGGCCACGTTGGCAATGGTCGTGTCCAGAACCTCCATGAAGGTCGGGATCACCACGGCGACGGCGACCAGCCAGGGACTGATCGACCGCTTGGTGAGCGGAATGGCGACCGTGGCCGTGGTCATCGAGCTGTCGGCGACGACGCGACCTGGCCGGCCAGATACGGCTGCAACACCTTCCCCGCGTTCGGCCCGGTGGGACTCGCGTTCACGTGCACATACGGCGTGACGGACAGCCCGATGAACAGTGGCGTAGTGTCCGCATCGTAATCCAGCAGCTCAATGCGCACCGGCAAGCGCTGGACGACTTTGACAAAATTCCCGGTCGCATTCTCCGCGGGCAACAACGCCAGCGTCGAACCGGTCCCCATCGTGAAGCCAGAGATGCGCCCCTCGAAGCGCTGGCGACTGCCGTACATGTCCACATCCACATCGACAGCTTGCCCGATGCGCAGCTTGCTCAACTGCGTCTCCTTGAAATTGGCATCGACCCAGATTTCGGTCAGGGATCGCACGGCCATCATGCCTTGCCCAGCCAGGACGTGATCGCCAGGGTTGACGCTACGGCGTGTCACTACGCCATCGATCTCGGCAACGATGTCGCAATAGCGGAGGTTCAGCTTGGCGTGATCGAGGTTGGATTGGGCCTCGGCCAACTTGGCCTCGGCTTGTTTGACGGGGGGAGCATCCGCCAGCAGTTGGGCCAAGATACGGTCGATATTGCCCTCCGGATCCCGCTTGTAGAAGTCGGCCAACATTTGCTTAGGCGTTGCGTCGAACGAGTAGATCACACCCAGCTGCGCTGCGGTCTGCATGAGATGGCCTTGCGCTTCCTTGACCGCGGAAAACGTTTGGTCCAAATCCGCGGGGACATCGGCGAGATCGTCACCCGTTTCCGGTTTGGGCGGCAGGCCGAGACCGGCGCGCACCTGGTAGACATCTTGCTGTGCCTTCTCGAACTGTGCCTGCGCCACCGACAGGCCTTCGGCGAAGGCATCGAACTCCTGCTTCGACACGACTCCCGACTTGACCAGTGGCCGCTCCCGATCGTAATCCGCTTGGGCTCTGATGAGCGTGGCCTTCCGGGATTGCAGCGTGGCGACTCTGGAGCGCAACTCGGAGACATGGTTGTCCAGGCTCTCGATGGCGTGCGCCAAATTGAACCGCTGGCTGCGCGCCAACCCCTCCAGCCCCCGCACCTGCGCCTGCGCCGCGACGAGGTCGGCCTGTGCGGCCACAACGGCGGCCTGCGCGATGGTCACCTGCAGTTGGTAGGGCTCGGTGTCGAGCTGTACGAGCAGGTCGCCCACATGGACGCGATTGTTGTCGTCTACCAGGACACGCTGCACCTGACCGGCAACGCGCGGCGCGACAAATGTCACGTGGCCGTTCACGAAGGCATCGTCCGTGGACACCGTACTCAAGGCGGTAATCATCCACGGGATACCCTCGATCAAGGCGAGGACGATGAGTCCAGCGCCAACCACCCACAACCACCAGCGCCGCGGACCAGCGCCCGGTGCCGCAGTTGGCGGCTCCGGCACGTGCGCCGCTGACTCGGCCGCCGCTGAATCTCCCAATGAAGTGCCGGGCGCGGGCCGCTCCCCGGGCAAGGTCGAGGTTGGATCAGGCATGGCGCAACCCTCTTTTTGTTAAACGGTGCACTCTGCCGCGAGAAAACGCAACTAGGGCCCTGGGGCCGGTGTCTTTTCTATGGACCGCTCCCCCTTCGGGGAGCCTACGACAGGATTGGTCGCTGCGGGCTGCCAAATCCGACAGGCGGCTAGGGTCCTGCGTCGTGCCGCGGATTGTCCGAAATGTCGGTGGAAAGGAGCTTGACCGATCCGTCTGCGAAGACCAGCATCACCGCGTGCACCGCGCCACGACGAGCCGACACCTGACCGCTGCCGCCGCGTGGCTCATCGTCGCGGCTGCGACGTTCGTTGGCCATGGAGCCGGCGCGGCGTACTTTCACGAGACGCATCGCGCCGACGCGCTCAATCTCAGCGACGTTGCGTTGAAGGCCCACTTCGTCGTCACCGGTATTCCGCACGTGGTCTCCCTCCCCGGTGCCGAAGCCATGGAGATGCTCGCGGCACCCGACGGCATCGGTTTGTTCGAGCAGACGGACGGCATCCGCGCCGGCGCCGGCCGTTGTGGTGAAGACGGGCCCAAAGTACGGCGTTGCGTGCTGACGTGGGAAGCGGGGAACCTCACGCGGTCCAAGGGGGCAGCGGCACGGAAGGCCACGACGCTGACTTTGAAGAGCAGCGGCGGGCAAACTTTGGCGCTGCCTGATTGGGATAAGTGTGCGCCGCATCACGACTGCGACGGCGAGCACTTCACCTTTCTCGGACCCCTCGGACGCTCCGCCTACCTGGCCACCGAGATCGGCTACGGGCACGATTCGCCGTCACTCGTCCTCTTCCACGCCCAGAGCGGTAAGCTGGTTTTCGCCCACTATGGCAGCGAGCCGACGTTCCTGAACCCCGCGGGGACGCTGCTCGTCAACAGCGAGGATTTGAACGATGCGACGTCACTGTTGGTGACGGATCTCGCCGGTGGAATCCCCGCGATCGACCTGCAGTGCCTCGGCGCGCGCAGCGCGGAGAAGTCGTTTGGCGTCACCTTCAAACGGTGGATCTCCGACACGGCATTCGAAATCGGCTTCACCGAAACCCTGGCCGCCAAAGGCAGCACGCCCGCGACCTCCCGCATGCTGCCCGTACGCTTCGAGCGCGACCCCGCCGGCGCGTGGCGGGTGATGAGCACGGTCGACCTGAAGGCCACCGGTATCGAGTGTCGTGAGCGCCGCGCCACTCGTGGAAAATGAGTCGGCGCGCACGCACGCGCGGCTTACTTGGCGACCTGTTTGCTGACCTCGTCGAAGAAGCGCATCGCTTCCACCCGCGTACTGATGCGCAGGAAGCGCTCCGCGATTGGACTACGGGCGGCAATCTCCGGGGAGATGCCGTACTTGCGGAGAAAGGCCACGTAGAGGAAGCCATGCACGTTGGGATCAATCTGGGTCTGCAAGTTGCCGGCGTCGTCCAAGTCACCGCCGCGAAAGCCCGAGTCGGGTGGCGTCGGCAACGTCCGCGGAGCGTCATCCTCGGATCTCGGTTGCGCGCGGGAGAACAGGCTCTCAAACGTATTGGAGGCCGCATCGCGGGCGGTGAGGTTGCGCTTTCCCCCGACGGCCGGCGGATCGAAGAGCGTGATGAGCGTTGCCGGCACCGAGGCGTGATCGTACACGCGGTGGTCGATGGTTCCTCGCTCGATGAGTGGTGACACGATCACCGCGGGTACCCGCACTCCAAGTTGGGCGAAGTCGAACCCGTTGACGTTCAACGAGCTCCCCAGCGCGTCACCCGGCGGTGTCGCCGCGGGCGGCACGACATGGTCGTAAAAGCCGCCGTGCTCGTCGTAAGTGATCAACAACGCGCTGTCCTTCCAATGCGGTGATTGTCGGATCGTCTCGTACACCTCCTTGATGAGCTCCTCGCCCTTGGCCACATCATCGAGCGCGTGTTGCGAGTTGCCGTACGCGTAGTCACTGTACACGCGGCCGTAGTTGGGTTCGATGAAGACGTATTTCGCCGCGAATCCCGGATCGGAGAGAACATCCTTAAATCGGCTCTGCGGCTGAAAACGTCCTTCCAAGCGCTCGTCGAGCATGCCCTTGATGCTGAAGACGTGCGGGAACGGGTCGCCGTGGAACACCAGCCAATCATCGCCGAGACGATCGAAGATGGTGCCGTTTTCGAACGCAAAGCCGGGCCCGATTTCATGCACCAACACGTCCAGACTGCTCGGGCTAGCGTCGAGGCCGCCCGAGGATGCGGCGTGCACGAAGAACCGATTCGGCCACGTCGGACCGGGGATCGAAGAGAACCAGGCGTCACAGACGGCAAACTCACGGGCGAGCGTCGTCAACACCGGGACCTGTGCGGGTTCGAAGCACTTCATCACCAGCGCCGGATCGGGAGCGCGCTGTTCCCAATAATTCTCCACGAAGCCGCTGCAGTTGATCGCCGGATACCGTCTCGTTCCGGACGCCGGATATTTGGCCTCGCGGCCGCACAGTTGCATGAGCACCGCATCGAACTCGTGGCTCGGCCCAGGAAACGGCGGTAGCATCTTCAACGGCGCACCGGTTTCCGGAAAGGCGGCGGTTCCGGTGAGCGGGTTGGGGTTGGCCGTACGATTCCAATTCGGGCCATTCTTGAGTTGGACCAAATCGTCGGCATGCGTCCGCGCACCGGTGACCGCGTCCGTTCCAGCAAGATCGGCAAACCCGAACAAGTGGTCGAAAGATCGGTTTTCGAGCATCAAGACAAAGAGATGTTTGATCGCCGCCATGTCGGAGCCTCCTAGTTTGCTTCCAGCTCGAGTCCTTCGTCTAAAGAGCCACGATCACGAACCGCCAGACGGCACCGCTTTCCTGACCGACCGCGACCTTCGCTTGGATATCGGAAGAGTGATGAGCGTGACCCACCACAGCAGCAAGTACACCCGGGGCACGTATTCCGTCGCGACTGCACCGGGCACCTGGCCATGTTCGCCGAGCGCGTCCTGCGACCCCTAGACCCATTTCCTTGAATCGACTCCAACGCTTTTCTGGAGGAATTTGAGCGATGTCCTCGGCCGCCGCCTGGGCAGCGTTGCAGTCGATCGCCTCCGGGCTCGCGCTCGGCATGGTTCCCCGCGGGCCCGCCTCGCGGCCAAAGCGGATCTCCTGCGCATGCAGGTCCTCATACACGGTGCGGATTTCCTGCTGAAACGCGTCGTGTTGCGCGGCGCAAATCAGTGCATCTGCGGACAAGAGCCGTGGAGCTGACCTCTCCCGCGCATCTGTTGCACACGGCAACCAATCACTTGGGTTTTTCTTTTGACGCTGCTTTGGCCTTCGCCTCAGGCGGGGGATCAAGCGGCTTCAGTTCCGTTCTCGTGTCCGTGATTCGACTCACCGCCTTCATCAAGCTCCGGTTGTCCTTTTCCGCCTCCTTTTCCGGACCAACCACATCTTCATAGACCTCTCCCGTCACCTTTAGCGCTTTGGTCAGCTCGACGTCGCAGAGCTCCGCTAGTTTACTGGAAGACCTACTGTCCGACTCCGGACGATCCAGCGCCGTAATGCATGCGACGATAATCGGATCGAAATTCAGGTTTTCGATGTACTTGCGCTGCATCGTGAGCAGGGCATCCTTGGCAGACCCATCGACCGTGTGAGCGATGCTGCCGACCGCGGCGTTCACTGCGGCCGAGACATCGCTACTGGCAGCGGCCGACACCACTTTGAGTGCCGCGCTTTGAGCGTCCTGCGCAGCTTTCAAGTCGGCGTCCGCCGTCTTCAACGCAGCCTGTTTGTCTGCGTCGTCCGGTGCTGCCGTGGCCGCAGCCTTGGCGGCGTCGTCCGCCTTTTGCTTCGCCACGACGTCGGCATTGGCGTCCTGCAGCTTCTGCAACGCATCGGGCGTCGTCGCCACCGCCGTCCCCTTTGCAGTGCCGCCGAGAGTAGCCAGCGAATCTCCAAAATTGCCCGCGGCGAGCTCGCCCAACAACATGGTGATCATCGCCTTGTCGTATCGGCTCAACAAGACCGCATAGGTGGTGTCAGAAATTGCGCCGTTGGCGTACGCCTCGCACGCACGATACAGGCCATCGCGTAACAGTTGAATGGTCGCCAAGCGGCGGGTCATTTGCGCGAGCGCTTCGGCGCGGGATTTCGACAGCGCGCTCGCCATGCTGCCGTTTCCCTCCGCAGGCGCGTTGGCGGCCTTGACCGCCACGTTGGCACTGAGGGTTGCGTCCAATGCAGCAGACACGGCTTTCGCGACATCCGGGCTGGGTTCTGCGCAGATGATCTGCCGCGGCGTCACCAAGCCGTGCTGGCTATAGACAGGTCTCGTCGTCGTCACCAAACGGAGGTCGGCCGTCGTGGCCAGCGTCTGCCCCTCTCCGAGATTCCGCTTCCGCAGGACGGTACTCGTCCAGTAGTCTCCACACCCTCCTAGCCCCAGGGTGAGGCAGAGCATCAGCACCACCGCCGGGGACCGGAAGTGCTCTGGCTGCCGCTTTTTGCAAGCCTGTGGGCTCCGCATGGAAATTGCGGCCGGGGTTCCTGAGGCATGGGATAAAACTGCGGAGCTTCGCACTCTATTGAGCGGCATCGCTTCCTCCTCTGAAGATCTATGACACTTGCCGGACACGGCACTCCTCAGCCGAGGAAACCCATAAAGGCCTCAAAGGGAAGTAAGACAACGTCGAGTGCAATAGTGAACGGCGACAAGACGGCGACAAGGGTCCGGCTGTCAGAGCTATCGGTCAGCTCGCGTGTGATTCCGAGCAGGTAGTCTGTATTGTAGCAATTCGGATCGCGTGCGCAGGGGACTGGTGGTGTGGGTACGTCGCCCGCAAGTGCGGAGCAGGGCACCATGACCACCGTGAGAATCAGGAGGAGCATGACGGCAAAGACCAGCGCCCGCTGTACACTCATAGCCACCTCAAAAAGCTCCAGGGTGTCGGGTGACGGTGGATCTCCAGCGCTCGAACTCACCGCAACCCGCGCCCGTGCTCCGCTTGTCGCTTCCCAACCTCGGTCCGGCTGGACTCAACGGGTTCCGCAGCACATGAGCGCAGTTCCCCACCCTGACATCCAGATCAGACACAAGGTCAATTGCCCTCACGACTTGCTCAACAACGCAGCGCAGGCCAGTACATCATGTTGGTCTGGTTGTCAAGCAGCTCGTGCGCGGATACGCAACGCAGCGTTACCGGTCAGCTCGCCAACTGCGCGGGACCGCTCGGATGCTGGCCCCGGCCACAGCAAGGACCCCAGTACGGGGTCAGGGCTGGCCTGCTACCGTCCAGGCGCTGCCAGTGCAATCCTCTGACGCCAAACTGCGCCGGCTCACTCTCGATGCAGCGCTGCCGCCGTCTCGTGCACGGCGTCGCGCGGGGCCAGGGCGGGAACCTCGAGCACGAGACGCTCGATCGTGCCGGTGAACGGGAAGGGTGGGTGATAGTCGTCGCAGACCGGAAAGCCGGCGTCGCGACCGACGAGCAGACCAGCGCCGCCGATCTGCCAACGCAGCGGCAGGCGCCGCGGAAGCGGGCCTTCGGCCGCGAGCGTCCCATCGACCACGAGTCTCATCTGGCTCGACCTGCCGGCCCAATTGTACTCGGCGACGAGCGTGTGCCGGCCCGCCGCCACCGGCGCGCTGGCGGCATAACGGAACACTTCGCCCAGCACGTTGAAGACGATCACCGGCTTGCCGTCGAGCAGGTAGCACGCCCAACCGTTGCTCCAGTCGCCCAGCGCACAGAGGATCCCCGCGGCGATGCCAACGACCTCGATGTCCGCCAACAGGCGAAAGCCGCCCCCGAGTGGGGGTAACGCATCCTCTGAAACGGGTCCACCGCCGGGGCGCAATACGGCCCGCCAGCGTGGTCCCCACGGCGAGGGCTCGAGGGCGGTGACGCGGCCCAGAAACGAGTCCATCACCGGCAGCACATTGTTGCGCCCGGCTTCCATCCACCACAACTCGCTCATCGCCTTGAGGCGCTCCGGATGCTGCGCGCCGACGTCCTGCGTTTCCGCGAAATCGTTGCCGAGGTCGAACAGCGCCCAATGATCCGAATCGAGATCATGGCTGCCGGGAATACGCTCGCGCTCGACACTCAACTGCGGGCCGACGTGATCGGTCGTCGCCTTCCAACCATCGTGATAGAGCGCACGACTGCCGAGCATCTCGAAATACTGCAGCCGCCGCGGCGCGGGCGCGGCGGGGTCGCCAAAGACCGGCAGCAGCGAGGCGCCATCGAGCGGTTGCTGGGTCACGCCGGCCAGCGTCTCCGGCACCTCCACGCCCGCTGCCTCGAGGATCGTCGGCATCACGTCGATCGCGTGGCAGAACTGCGAGCGGATTTCACCGCCGGCAGCGCGGCGGCGCGGCCACCGCATGATCAGCGGCGTACGCACGCCGCCGAGCCAGGTGTATCGCTTCCACAAGCGCAGCGGCGTGTTCCCCCCCCACGCCCCCCCCCACGGGGATTGGGTTTAGGCACCGGAACCAACCAGGTCGTCGGTTCGAGCCACCCGTTAGTCGACCTTTTAGATCCCATCGTGGAGGAAACGATGCTCGTTGAACGAGCCGATCGGCCCACCCTCGGCGCTGGCGCCGTTGTCGGACAACAGCACGATGAGCGTGTCGTCGAGGATGCCCACGGTACCTAGAAATTCTAGCAGCCGACCGATTTGCGCATCGGTGTGCGAGAGAAAGCCGGCAAAGGCTTCCATACCACGGGCAAACAAACGCCGCTGCTCGGCCGGGAGCTCATCCCACGCCGGAATCCACGGCGGACGTTCAGTGAGCCGCGTCTCCGCCGGAACGATGCCCATTTCGACCTGGCGAGCGAAGGCGTGCGCGCGCCAGCTCTCCCAGCCGGCAGCAAATCGTCCGTCATAGCGGTCGATCCAGGCGCGCGGCGCGTGATGCGGCGCGTGGGTCGCGCCGGGAGCGAAGTAGAGGAAGAACGGCTTGCCTGGCGTCGCCTGCTGCTGGTCTTGCACCATGCGGATCGCCTGGTCGGCGAGATCTTCCGATAGATGGTAGCCCTCCTCGGGTGTTCGCGGCGGATCGACGAAGGCGTTGTCGCGGACCAATGCCGGTGTCCACTGGTTGGTATCGCCGTTGAGGAAACCGTAGTAGCGCTCGAAGCCGAGCCCGAGCGGCCAGCGCTCGAACGGACCCGACGCCGACTGCTCCCACCGCGGCGCCAGGTGCCATTTGCCGACGGCAAAGGTGCTGTAGCCGGCGTCGCGCAGCAAGCGAGGTAGCGTGCCGGCGCTGCGCGGTATACGGGCGTTGTAGCCCGGCAGGGCGATCGGAATGTCGGTCAGAAAGCCCATCCCCACGGCGTGGTGATTGCGACCGGTGAGCACGCAGGCGCGCGTCGGCGAGCACAGGGCAGTGACGTGGAAGCGGTTGAAGCGTACACCGCTCGCGGCGACATCGTCGACTGCGGGGGTTTCAATATCGGCCCCGAAACAACCAAGCTGCGCAAACCCGAGGTCGTCGAGAACAATGAGCAGCACGTGCGGGGCACCGTCGCGCGGCCGCGGCAGCGGCTCGAAGCTCGGCGTCGATTCCGCCATCGTCCGTCCGGCCGCCGCGCGCGTTCGCATCGTCTCCCCTTCCCGGCGAGCCACCCGTCACCGCGGCTCGGCTGTGTATCGATGTCGCAAGACCATATCCTCGCGGCAGCCGGGCATCAACGTCATCGGCCACCCGTTTCCGTGGCGTCCTTCAGCGCACGGAAGAGCCGCGCCAGGTCATTGATCTGATAGTGCGCGTTCAACCCGCTGGGATTCGGCAACAGCCACAGCATCGTGCCACTGAGCATTTCCTCCTGACGCCCAACCTGCGCATCGGGCCGATCGAACGCGATGCGATACGCCTGCACCCCCAGAACGGCGAGGCATTTGGGGCGGTAGCGCCGCAGCAGGCGCGTCAAGCGGCCCTGGCCGGCTTTCAGCTCGGCCGCCGAGAGCTCCGCGGCACCGGCCGTGGCGCGCGCCACGACATTAGTGATCCCGTAGCCGCTTGCGAGCAAGGCGCGGTCCTCGTACGCCGATAGCACTCGATCAGTGAATCCCGCCGCGTACAAGGCGCGCCAGAAGCGGTTTCCGGGCCGCGCGAAGTGATGGCCGGTGGCGGCCGAGTACAGCCCCGGGTTGATGCCGCAAAACAGCACGCGCAGGTCCGGCGCAATGACGTTTGGTATCGGCTTGCCGGCTGCCGCCCGGAGGTCTTCCTTGGTTGGCCGGACCTCATCTCTCGTTCGCATGCTTCGTCCCTCTGCCACAGTTGCGACCTTCGGGCAAAACGCGGACAGCATCTCTGAAAAAGCACTTCAATTTATCATGATAATTTGTAGTGCTGACTCGGGGCGAGCTTCGAGGCAAAAGGACGGATGAGCCGCTTGGAAAGCACGGGCCAAGGTGCGGAAGCTCCGCAAAGGAAAGGGCCGGTGGCTTCCGCCACCGGCCCTTCGACGCAACAGGCGAGACGCCTGTGCTATTCTCGTTGTCCAGGCTCAAGCATCGAAGTACAGGTTGAATTCGTGCGGATGCGGACGCAACCGCATGGCGTTCACCTCGTTGGCCATCT
>CAZTDK010000024.1:0-18737 GCA_964611965.1 uncultured Binatia bacterium (SeqCode)
GAGAATCCATTCCAGGCCGGCGCGGTACATCCACGCGGCCGAGCCGGTGTACCAGGTCCAGCCGCCGCGCCCGACGTGCGGTGCCACGGCGTACACGTCGGCACAGACGACGTACGGCTCCACCTTGTAGCGGTGCACGGCCGCGCGCGTGCTCGCATGATTGATCGGGTTCAACATTGAAAACAGCTCACCCGCCTTGTTGCCGTTACCCAGCATCGCGAAGGCGATCACTGACCAGATGGCCGCGTGGGTGTATTGGCCACCGTTCTCTCGAATGCCGGGCGGGTAGCCCTTGATGTATCCAGGGTCCATCGGTGCCCCGGCGCCCGCTGGGGTCGGCGGAGCGCTGGCCTGCGGCGGCAATCGAGACTCGACCGCGGTCGCAAGACTTCCGTCATCCGCTTGCGGCGGGTAATCGAACGGCGGCGTAAAGAGCAGGAGCAATCCGTCAGCGCGGCGCACGAGCTGTTGATCGACCGCGGCCATCGCGCTAGCCGCGCGCGCTGGCGGGGCGGCTCCCGAGATCACCGCCCACGACTGTGCGATCGAATCGATGCGGCATTCGCCACTCGCGGCAGACCCCAGCGGCGTGCCATCGTCGTAGTAGCCGCGCCGGTACCAGTTGCCGTCCCAGGCTTCGCGCTCGAGCGCGGCCTGCAGTGCCTCTGCGCAGCAGCGCCAGGCCGTGGCACGCGCCGGCTCCCCACGCTGGTCCGCCAGGCCGGCAAACGCCGACAGTGTGGCGTGCAAGAACCAGCCGAGCCAGACACTCTCGCCCTGGCCTCCGGCGCCGACCCGATTCATCCCGTCGTTCCAATCGCCGCCGCCCATCAGCGGCAAGCCGTGGCCGCCGACCGACAGGCTGTGGTCCAAGGCACGAGCGCAGTGTTCGAACACACTGGCGCGCGCCTCGGAGACCATTGGCTGGAAGTACAAGTCGGCCTCGTCGCCGCGCAGAATCGGTCCGTCGAGAAAAGCCGCGGGCTCGTCGAGCACCGTGAGGTCGCCCGTGACCTCGATGTAGTGGGCGGCCACGTACGGCAACCAGAGGCGGTCGTCGGAGACGTGCGTGCGCACCCCCTGGCCCGCGGGCGGCAGCCACCAGTGTTGCACATCCCCCTCGACGAACTGCCGGCCGGCGGCGCGCACGAGTTGCGCGCGCGCCACCTGCGGCATGGCCACCGTCAATGCCAGCACGTCCTGGAGCTGGTCGCGGAACCCGTACGCGCCGCTCGCCTGGTAGAACGCCGACCGCGCCCACACGCGACAGGCGAGTGTCTGGTAAAGGAGCCAGCGGTTGAGCAGGATGTCCAGGGAGCGATCGGGGGTTTTCACCTGCACCGTACCGAGGACGTCGTCCCAGTGCTCGGTGACCGTGCGCAGGACTTGGTCGAGGTCGGCGGCGCGGTAGCCCCTGATCAACGCCAGCGCCTCCGCCTGCGTCGCCGCCTCGCCTAGGAAGAACACGACCTCCGCGGTGCCGTGCGGTTTGAGCTCGAGCGACGTTTGCAAAACGCCGCAGGGATCGAGACCCGCGCCGACCCGATTGGAAAGGGGTGCCTTGCCAACCAGCGCCGCCGGGTGATCGAGCGTGCCGTTGCGGCCGAGGAACTCGGTGCGGTCACCGGTCCACGCCACCTGATGTCCCGCAAGATCCGCGAAGGCCACGCGCTCGCCGCGCTCCGTACGCCAAGGATTGCGGGCGAGCAGCGCGCCGGTGGCGGCGTCGAGCTCGGTCACGATGAACGGCGCGGACGCCTCACGCGCCGCCGCGAGGACCCACTCCACGTAGGCGGTCACCGAGAGACGGCGCGTGCGGCCGGACTGATTGCGGATTACCAACCGCGAGATCTTGATGGGGGCGTCGAGCGGCACGTATTGCAGCAGCTCGAGGGCGATGCCGTGCGCCGTATGCTCGAAGCGGCTGTAGCCCTGGCCATGCCGGCAAAGGTAGGGAGCGGCGGCGTCACGAATCGGCAGCGCCGTCGGTCCCCACAGCGTTCCATCGTCTTCGTCGCGCACGTAGATCACTTCGCCGGGCCGGTCGCCGACCGGGTCGTTCGACCAGGGGGTGAGCTGGTTTTCGCGACTGTTGTCCGACCAGGTGTAGCCCGCGCCCTCGACCGACGTTTGAAAGCCGAACGAGGGGTTGGCGATCACGTTGATCCACGGTGCCGGCGTCCACTGCCCGGCGCCGAGCCGCGTCGCATATTCCAGCCCGCCGGCCTCGAAACCGCCGAGGCCGTTGAAGAACTCTGCGTTCGGCCGCGGCGGCTCGGCAACTGGCGGCGGACTGGCCGGCTTTCCTCTCGCCTCCCTGGCGAGGAGGCGGAAGGCTGCGCGGCGTGGCGGCGAGAGCTCGGGCTCGGGTTCTCCGATCCGGTGGACCTGCTCGAAGAGACTGCCGCGACGGCTGAGCAGGACTGCCCGCGCAATGCTCTGCAGGAGGTTGCGCACCTCGACGGAGATCAGGTCGGCGCGCATGACGAACACGCTTCCCGGGGTGTCCCGTGTCGCGGGATCTCCGCGCGACTGGGTCGCCCGCAGGATGGCCTCCAGAGCCCCCTGGAGATCCGCCGTGTAGGACGACGGCCGTTCGTTCAGGATCACCAGATCGACGGGGAGTCGCTTCATCCGCCAGTACTCGTGGGCGCGCAGTAGCTGCCGGATGATTTCCAGATCTTCGACTTCATCGATGCGCACCAGGATGATCGGCAGATCGCCGGAGATGCCGTGCGCCCAGAGCGTCGATTGCCCGCGTTCGTTGCGCTTCAAGACCTCGGACGAGGGTCGTAGGGACGGATCGGAATAGAGCACGTGGTTGGCGAGCCGCTGGAACACGTGCGCCTCGTCGGGGGTGACGCCGAGATGATGAAGCTGCACCTGCGCTTGGGTCCAGGCGAGCGTCACGGCGCGCTCAAAGGCCGCCGCGTCGTGATGCTTGTCGGCCAGATCCAACGCCTCGCGGCGCGACGGTGCAATCAGCGTCCAGAAGGCGACGCGCACGGTGGCTCCCGGCGGTATCCGCACGCAGCACCGCAGACTGAAGATCGGATCGAGGACGGTGCCGACGGTGTTGGACAGCGGGCGGCCGTCGATCACGGAGACCGGGGTTCGAATGCCGCGCCCGCGCCCAAGAAAACGCGCCCGGTCGGTTTCGAATTGTCGTTCGCCCACGCTTTCGCCTTCCACAACGGCGAGGTGCGCGGCCCACACCTGCGAATCGCCGGGGGAGCGGGGCCGCCGTGTGGCCAGGAGCGCACCGACGTCGGCAACCAGGTCGGTTTGCACGAACAGCTTGGAAAAGGCGGGGTGCGCCGCGTCGGCAGCGGGGGACGCCAACACGACTTCGGCATACGAAGTCAGCTCGATCTCGCGAACGCGGCTGCCGAGGTTCGACAGCGACACCCGACGGACTTCGGCGTCGTCCTCGGGCGAGACCGCTACATCGAGCGTCGTGGTGATCGTCCCGTCACGCCGGCGGATCTCGGCGCGATCCTCGGCGAACAACACCTCGTAGCTATCCGGCTCGACGCCGCTGGGTTGATATCCCGCCGACCACACCGCGCCGCTGCGCGCATCGCGCAGGAAGACATAGGAGCCATGGGCGTCGAGCGTGACGTCCTCCCGCCAGCGCGTCACCGCCAGGTCGCGCCAGCGACTGTACCCCGAGCCGGCGGCGGTGAGCATCACGGCATAGCGGCCGTTCGAGAGCAGGTGGGTGCGCGGGACACGATCGTGTGGAGAATGGAGGCGGCGCACCATCGGCGGGCCCAGCTCACGCACATGGGGGGCTGCTGCCACCTCCTCGGCCCGCGGGTGGGCGACCGCGACGTCGCGTGGGGTGCGTTCCTGCAGCAAGAGCTCGGTCGCTTGAACGATCGTGTCGGCGTGGAAACGGGCGCGCATCGCGCCGCCGTCGAGCGCGTTGGCGATGGCGACCACCGTCATCCCTTGATGGTGCGCCATGTAGGTGCGCACAACCGCCACCGGCTCGCCCTCGGGGAGCCGCGTCGGCGTATAGTCGAGCGCCTCGTAACAGCCATACCTCCCACGACCACCGGCGGCTGCCACACGCGAGAAGTTGTGCGCCGCGGCGGCGACGTCCACCATGGCGGCGAGCGCCGTCGCGTAGGGGGCGACAACGATGTCCTCGCTGAGACCGCGCTTGAGGCCCAGACCGGGCACGCCGAAGTTCGAGTATTGATAGGTGAGCTCGAGATCGCGCGCATTGTACGCTGACTCGGAAACACCCCAGGGGACGCCGCGCTCGGCGCCGTACTTCATCTGTCTCCGCACCACGAAGCGGCTCGTCTGTTCGAGCAGGCTGCCCGCCGGCGCCCGCATCACCAGTGACGGCATCAGGTACTCGAACATTGATCCCGACCACGAGATCAGCGCCGAGCCGCGATCGACCGGTGTCAAGGCGCGCCCCAGCCGGAACCAATGGCGCACCGGCACGTCGCCCTTGGCGATCGCCACGAAGCTCGCCAGGCGCGCCTCGGAAGCCAGCAAATCGTAGCAGCTGGGATCGAGGTTGCCCTCGGCGACCTGATAGCCGATCGACAGGAGCTGGCGCGCGGGGTCGAACAGAAAACCGAACTCCATCGCGTCGAACAGCTGCCGCACGCGCGCGGCGAGCGTGACCAGGCGCCGCTCCAGCGCCCTGGCCGTGTGGCCGGAATGTTCGACGGCGTAGATCAGCGCGTCGGCACGCACCAAGGTGTCGCCTGTTCCATCGGTGTGCGTCGCCAGCTCCGCCCGCTGCTGGATGAGGATGGCGAGTGCGGCGTCGCAGCAGTCCGGCAGGTCAGCCAGGGTCGGGATGGCATCGAAGCACGACGCGAGCGTCCGATCGAGTGCGGCATGTCCATCTGCACCCGCCGTCGTGATGAGCGCGGCGTCGCGAAACAGCAAACGCGCCCAGGGTATCAGCTGCTGCAGGTCGCGTTCGCGGCCCGCGATGGCGGAGCGCACTGCGTCCGCCCAAGTCAGTACCTCCGCGGTGGCGCCCCCGGTGCTGCCGTCGCCACGTTCCTCCGTTAGCGTGCGCGCGATGTCGGCGACGGTGTCCGCGTGAATGGCCAGCGCTGCCAGCCGGCCGGCAACCGCCGCCGGGGACTCCACCGGCGAGCTCTGGAGGGCGGCTGCGAGAATGTCGAGCTCATCGTCGAGCTGCTTGCGCGTCACCGTCTGTGTGCGCCGATCGTCGGCGAGGGCGGCCAAGGCCTCACGAGTGAGCCCGAGCGCATCGGCAATCCCGGCGGACCATGCCGGCGGCACCACCGGGCGGATCATGATCTCACGACAGGCATTTTCAAGCGCGATGAGATGTCCGGCCAGATTCCCGCTGTCTACGGAAGAGACATACTTCGGGGCGAGCGGACGCAGGTCACGCGTGTCGTACCAATTGTAGAAGTGGCCGCGGAAGCGCTCGAGCCTGTTCATCGTCTCGAGCGTCGCTTCCAGCCGCTCCACCGTGTCCAGCGTACTCAGCCAGCCGAAATCGCGGGCGGCGACCACGGAGAGCAGATACAATCCGAGGTTGGTCGGCGACGTCCGATGGGCAACCACCGGCTTCGGGTCTTCCTGAAAGTTGTCGGGGGGGAGCATGTGATCGTCCGCGGTGACGAAGGTCTCGAAGAAGCTCCACGTGCGCCGGGCAATCAGACGTAGGGCGTGCACGTCCGTGGCGGCCACCGGGTGGGCTCCCGCCAGCGACGGTGGGCGACTCGCCCACTGCGCGACCACCGGCGCCAGTACCCACAGGAGCACGAATGGGAGCGCGAGCGGCCACGCGGCGCTCCCGGCATACGCGACGACGCCAGCGGCGGCCGCGGCGAGCGCCACGCCGCCTGCCATGCGCCGGTAGAATCCGGGGATATTGAGCGGCAGGCCGAACTTCGCCTGCGCGGCGGTGACCCACTCGAGCAAATGCCGGCGCCGCACGAACAGACGGCTGAGCGTCCGCAGAATGGCGTCGGTCATCAGCCACGCCTGATGCGCCAGCAATGTCAGCGCGAGCGCCGTTTGCGACAGACCCAGCGCGAGATCCGCACCGACCGTGCGCAAATGGCTGCGCTTTGAGATGCCGAGCCGCCGCGGCACGATCCCGGCCACGAAGGGCAGCAGCGCCGGCAGCGCGATCATCGCGCCGATGAGCCCGGTCCACACCGCCGCCGCGGCAGCCGGCAATAGCCATCCTGCCACCAATGCGAGAAAGGTAGCCGGCGCCAACAACGTCCGCCGCAGGTTGTCCAACATCTTCCAGCGGCCAATGAAGGGAATCGCGCGGCGCGCCGGGTCGCCACTGGCGTCGCGCCCACGACCGAAGATCCAAGGTAGCAACTGCCAGTCGCCGCGGGCCCAGCGATGCTGGCGCGCCGCGGCGACGTCGTAGCGCGACGGGAACTCCTCAACGACCTCGACCTCGGAGGCCAGGCCGGCACGCGCGAAGATCCCCTCCAGTAGGTCGTGGCTCAGGAGTGTATTCTCGGGGACGCGGTGCGCGAGGGCGCGTTCGAAAACGTCGACGTCGTAGATCCCCTTCCCGGTGAACGACCCTTCGCCAAAGAGGTCCTGGTATACATCGGAGACGGCGAACGCGTATGGATCAATACCGCCGGGGCCTGAAAAGACGCGTTGGAAAACCGATCCTTCGCGGCCCATCGGCAACGACGGCGTCACCCGTGGTTGCAACACCGCGTACCCCTCGACCACGCGGCCGCTACGGGAATCGAGTCTCGGTTGATTGAGCGGATGGGCCATCTTGCCAATCAGCTGCCGGGCGGCTCCCCGCGGGAGTCGGGTATCCGCATCGAGGGTGATCACGTAGCGCACGTCCGCGGGCACGACGGGCGGGCGTCCATCCATAGCCAGGAACGTCGTGTCCGTGGCGCCGCGCAGCAATCGATTCAGCTCGTGGAGCTTCCCCCGCTTGCGTTCCCAGCCGATCCATTTTCCCTCGCCCTCGTTCCACAGCCGTCGACGATGGAGCAATAGGAAGCGCTCGCCCGCCGCCACGGCGCCATGGCGGCGGTTCAAACTCGCCATGCCCGCGCGGGCAGCGGCGAGTAGCTCGTCATCCCCCGGCGCGCTCTCGGTGGTGCAGTCCGTCCAGTCCGAGAGCAGGGCGAAGCGCAGATCGCCGTCCGGGCTGGCCAGATAGTGCACTTCCAAGCGCTCGATCTGCTCCTCGATGTCCGCTCGCGAAGTCAACAGCGTGGGGACAACCACCAGCGTACGCAGGTTCGACGGGACGCCGTCGCGCAGCTCCAATGCCGGCAGCGGTCTGGGGCCGAACTGTGTCGTGACATGGCGGTTCACCAGTGTGACTGCCGCATCGGATGCCGGGACCAGGGCCAGCAAGCCGAGCAGGATCAGCACTGATCCACCGACCCCGACGCTCATGACCGCGAGCACAGACAACGCGAGGATGACGAGACTGACGATCGCGAGGCTTCCGACATAGCCGGCGATGCCCGCCGCCGTGTAGGCACGCGTGAGCCAGTCCCGCAGCGGCGCTCGGAATCCGATCTCGGTCTCGAACACGCGCCGTCCCTTGGCGATGAGGTAATACCCGGGATCTTGCTCGGGCGGGCCTGCGGCCGGCGTCTGCCCTATGAGCCGCTCCCCCCTTCGGGGAGCCTCAGGACAGGATTGGTCGCTCGGGGCTGCCGAGTCCGACGGGCGTGCCGAGCTCGAGAGGGCATCGGGGTGCGGTAACGTATCTGCCGCGCGCTTGGCGGCGAGCAGCGCGCGGCCTGCGACTTCGAGCTCCGAGTGGGCCGAGTGGCGCGCCAGTGCTTCGATCGCATGCCGGTAACAATCTCGCGTCGGGAAATCCATCGCGGCAAAATCGCTGCCGGCACGCAGCACCGTGTCCACGAGGCTGACGCTCTCGAAGAACTCCGCCCAATCGACGGCGGACATCAGGCGCATGCTGGTAATCACGTTGCGCACCGTGATGTTCATCGCGCCCTGCCGCTGATGTTCCTCGCGGACGATCTCGTCGGCGGTCGTTCCCTGACCTGCCAGGCGTTCGTCGAGCCAACGCAGTGCCGGGGTCACGGCCGGGTCCTGATCACGCAGCCGCTGGATCAGCTGCACCGCGAAGTTTGCCGGGAGCGGTGCGCGGCCGAGACCGTGCAGGACGGTCTCGGCCGGCTCGGGTTGGCGATTGCCGACACCGAGGAGCCGGTCGGCGAGGGCGTCGGCGTCCTGGCGCGCCGCGCGGCCACTCACGATACGGTCGGCCGAGCGCCGCAGATTCTCCACCAGCACGATGCGCAGCGTGATCGCCACGGCCCAGAGCTCGCCGATGGTGAGCGGCTGCACACGCTGGTAGGCCGCCACAAAACGGCACAGCGTCTGCGGTTCGAACAGGCTGTCGGTGTGCGCCACGAAGGCCCACGCCAGTCCGAAGACGCGTGGATATCCTTCGAGCGGCCCGTCCGCCAGCTTGGGCAGCTGGCGATAGAAGCCGCGCGGGAGATCGTCGCGGATCTCGCGAATCTGCTCCTCGGCGATGTGAAAGTTGTCGACCAGCCACTCGGCTGCCGGTGTGATGGCGCGCTCTTCACGGATGGCGGCACCAATATCGCGATAGGCGGCGAGCAGCACGCGGGCGTTGTCGCGCAGCCGCGTCGCCAGCGCTCGGCCGCGCCCGGGCGTCGGCGTCACGCGCTGCGCCGCCGCGAGGCTCTCGGCATGTTGCTCGAGGCGCTCGATGCTGAACAACTCGCTGCGAATCGGCTCTTCAGGCTCGCGTGCGGCCGCCACCGACCGACCCGTGAGCCTGTGAATGAATGAATGCTTCAATGCGTGCCTTTCTGCTCAGTGACCGCGTCGAACCGAGCCGCAAGCAGGTGCGGCGCACCGGAAGCCCCGCTGGTACTCTAGAAACGCCGCGGTTGCGGATTGGTGATCAGGCGTGGCCAGGACTGGCGACGTTCAGACTTCGGCCCGTCCGTTGGTTCGTTCATCACGCTGCGGACCAGCTGGGCGGCGGACTCGACATCCATCTTCGAGAGCACCATGCGGCGGTGCCCTTCGACGGTGCGGACGCTGACGTCCATCGCCACTGCGATCTCTCTGGAGGTCTTGCCGGTCACCAGCAGCTCCATGACTTCGTGCTCGCGCGGCGTGAGATCCGCAAGTCGGCGCAGCAGACCGGCACGCTGGTTGATCCGCTCGCGGGCCTGGCAATCGATCGCGAGCGCTGCGTGGATGCGCTCCAGTAACAATTGAGGGGACGCCGGCTTTTGCAGGAAATCGACCGCACCAGCCTTCAGGGCTCGTACCGAGGCCGTGATATTCCCGTGGCCGGTCAGGATAATGATGGGAAGCTGCGCCTTGCGCCGGCAGAGCTCCTCCTGCAGGTCCAGGCCGCTGGCGTACTGCAAGCGGAGATCGAGCACCAGGCACCCCGGGCGCTGCGGATCGTAGGCGGCCAGAAACTCGTCTCCCGAAGCGTACGTTTCGACCGCGAGGCCGACCGATTCCAGCAGTGCATGCAAGGACTTGCGCACCCCGACGTTGTCGTCGACGACAAACACGGTCGACGCGGCCGTCATTTCCAGTCCCAGCTCTTGCATCTCCAGTCCCAGCTCTTGCATCGTGGTGCACGGACGACGCGAGAGGCAAGGGCGACCATCGTGTCCACACCACGCGACAAGTAATCCCGCGGCCATGGTCGCGTTGCTCGCCGCGCGATGTGTGCTGTGGCGCCCATACCTTTCTTGTACAAGAGGCAGTGCGATCCCGTAAGGTCGCAAGAATACGCGCGTAGAACTACGTGTGCCGTCGCGTACGGGGGCGACGACGATGTCCTCGCTGCGGATGACGGCCGAATCTACGACAAGAACCGCTCGGGCCGCGCTGGATGCCCAACTTCTTGAAAGCTACAGGTGACTTCCAGTCCAGCTGTCAGCGCCGAATGAATTCGCAGCACCAGAGGCGCCAAGGCCTCCGGCGCGCCTCCCCCCTCCCCATGTACACGACTGGCGGGAGGGGCGGGGAGCTCGCGTAGGCGAGCTTGGGGCCGTGGTTGCCGCGGTTTCAACCGCCAGGCTCGCCTGCAATTTGCTCCAACTGATGGTTTCCGGCTGAGCCTCACCGAAAGGTAACTCTGCAGCAACTGCTCCTCGACTTTGCCCAAGGGGGCCTGACGGTCGACTGCGTGCGTCGTCATCCGCAATGGCTCCAGCCCGACGGCCGCGAGGATGGCAGGCAGCCGCCGGCCGACATAAGTATTTGCTCGAATTCCGGCTCCGCTCCAGTGATCGATTGTGCGTTCTGAGCTACCTCCTTGAGCTGATCTTCCATCGCCTTCGCGTTCTCGCGCATCACCTGGGCGAAATTGCTCCAGAGCGGTTCCTGAACCGTCGTGATGTGAAGGCTGCGGTGCAGCGCCTTGATGCGCGCCTCGATAGGGTCAGCCGGAGTGGGTTTGGTGTTTGCCGCATGCGCGCGGTCACCCGGAAGTCCAAGGAAGGGGCTGGCGAGCACGACGGCCGCGAGCACTGTCAGCATCGCCACTCCGCGTGCAGCCCGATGCATAGTCAGACACATGGTCTTTTCCCTTTGATAGGCTGCGATCATTCCGGCTGCTCAGGCAAGGTGGTTCCAAGCTGGTTCAACGACACGCGGTGCGGGTGTCGACCCACGCCCCATCGTTGCAGCGCACTGTGGAGCCGTCGCGGCAGATACCCGCACCGTTGGTGACGGTGGCATCTCCGACAGTGCAATCGCGCGGTGCCCGGGTCGGGGCATTGAGGTCGCGCGTATTCGACAGCTCACAAGCGATGCCCAAGCTCCGCCACTGACTGTCGTCGCAGCGGTACTGCGTACCGGACTGGCAGATCGCCGCGCCGGACGTGTAGGTCTGATCGCGGAAGTAACAATCGGGCGCGCCGGATGGTGGGCGAGACAACGGCTGCAGCGCGCTGACGGTGTGGATATCGGTCACGCGGTCACTCTCGTCGAGACGGATCTCCACCAATCGGCCCGCGTATGGCGTGACGTCGATACCCGACGGCGCGAAGTAGTTTCGATCGTCACCCGCGAACTTGAACCTGCCGGTCGTGGCGTCGGTTACCACTAGATCGCCGCGGACGTTCCCCCAGCCGTGCGTGATGGGTTCGATCCGGTCGGGCGCCTTGGTCACCTGCACCACCTGGCCGCTGGATGTCAGCTGCACCTGCACGTAATGGCCGTCGAACGCCTGCATGGGCGTGCCAGTGGGTGCGATGTAGGACCCGTCACGGCCGATGATCCGGAACCGATCGGCGGCTGCATCCGTCACCACGAACTCCCCTGTAATCGTGCGGAGCGGCGCCACCGCACGACTCGCACACGACAGCGCGCCCAAGCCCAACGCGCTCAAACCCGAGACCAATACGACAACTTTAGTTATCTTCATGACAATATCCTCCAGGCGGTAACTTATATAGTCAACGCCGGAGCGCCGTAAGCTCGGAGTACCACGCGCGTAATTCTACGCGTCTCGCGAAGCCGCATGTTCCCCCGGTTCTGCCATCAGCGCCGCCGGCCGCCTCGATGCCGGTTGCCGGATGGTTACCGCCGCGGCACGCCATCCAACGGGCGCGCCGAGCGACTGGGACCGACCTATCTCACTGACATTGGGGATAGTTTACACGCCCACGGTGGGCTGGTGTAACGCGCGCGGCGCACTTACAGCGGCCAGCGTTTCGCCGACCTCGGGCAAGTGCTTGGCCTTGGCGTGATGGCTCTGGGTGGCGGCGCGCGCCAGATCCCCGATCGACAATATTCCCACAAGCCGTCCGGAGTGGTCGGTGACCGGCAAGCGACGCAGCTGGTGGGCCTGCATCTTCTCTTCCGCCAGCGTCACTGGTTCGGAGGCATCGCAGGCAACCACCTCGTGCGACATCGCCGCGGCGATCGGGATCTCAGCCAATCGCTTGCCCTGGGTAAAGGCGGCCATGCAGATGTCTCGGTCCGTGATCATTCCGGCGAGCGAACCGTCACCATTCACCACGGGAAGGCAGCCACAATCATTCTCCCACATAAGAGCGGCGGCCTCCTGGAGCGAAGCTTCCGGAGCACAGGCCTTCGGATCTGGCGTCATTACCTTCGCGACATTTGTCATACGCATCTCCTCTTTGTGTTTTCGTTCATACTCTCGGGCGCGAGCGCGTGCGCATCCGGTAGAATCTGTATGCGCCGTCTGAGCCCGCGCCGAAATCCCGCTCGCCGCAAGCGCCGATTGCGGCTTGGGGGGGCACGCATCCTGATCCGTTACGACGTTGAATTTCGCCCGCGTGCATGGCAGACAACCCGCATGGCCGGTCTTCTGCTCGCCGGAATAGCGCGATGACCCCGGCGCGCTGGGCGGCGCTTGATCCGCGCACGCCGGTGATTGCCGGCGTCGGCGTGGCATCACAGCGTCTCGACGAACCTGGGAGCGGTCTCGAAGCGTTGGCGTTGATGGTGAGCGCAGCACGCGCAGCAGCCGCAGACACCGGGGCTCCCGCCATCCTCGCCGCGGTCCAACGCGTCGCGGTGCCGCACGGCTCCTGGGAGTATACCGACCCGGGGCGCATCATCGCGCAACGCATCGGCGCGGCCGGCGCGCGCACGGCGCTGGTGGGAACCGGTATCCCGCAACAGACGCTGCTGAACGACGTCCATGCGGCGATCCGCGCTGGTACGCTCGACGTGGCATTGATCGTCGGCGGCGAAGCGGGGCGGCGCGCCGCGATTGCCCGCAGGCACGGCGTGCCCCTGGTCGATACCGTGCAGGATGCCGCCACCCCCGATGATCTGCAGATGCCGGTGGATGAAATCATCACCCAGATCGAGATGGACGGCGGCGTGTTCTCCGCCATGCAGCCCTTTGCGCTCATCGACAGCGCTCTGCGCCACGCCGAGGGCCGCTCGCTCGACGCACACCGCGACGAGATCGCCCGCCTGTACGCCGGTTTCAACGCCGTGGCAGGACGCTTCCCGCATGCCGCCTTTCCCGAACCACGTGACGCGCGCTTCATCCGCGAGCCCAGTACGGCGAACCGTCCGATCGCCTTCCCCTACAACAAGTGGCACTGCGCCCAGATGAACGTCGACCAGGCCGCGGCGTTGCTGGTGTGCAGCCTCGACGCGGCACGGCGCTTGGGCGTCGATCCCGAGCGGGTGGTGTTCCCGCTAGTGGCGCTCGAGTCGAGCTTCTCGCTGCCGGTGCCGAAGCGACGCGATCTGCATCGCTGGCCGGCGATGGAAGTGCTCGGCCGCGCCGCCGCGGCCCATCTCGGTCACCCGCTGTCGGCCATCGCGCTGGTCGAGCTCTACAGCTGCTTCCCCGCCGCGGTGCGCGTCCAGCAACGCGCGCTGCAACTCCCGGTCGACGGCGTGCCGACGATCACCGGCGGCGAAGCCTTCGCCGGCGGGCCGTGGAACAACTTCGTGCTGCAAACCACCGCCGCCATGATCGAACGCCTGCGGGTGCAGCGCGACGCACGCGGGCTCGTGTCCACGCTCAGCGGGTTGGTGAACAAAGCCGGCTTGGCGGTGTACGCCACACAGCCCGAGCCGCTCCCTCTGCTGCTCGGCGACCTTGCCGAGCAAGCGGATCGCGCCACGCCACGCGTCGAAGTGATCGACGGCTACCACGGACCGGCGCGGGTCGCAGCGTACACCGTCACCTATGAACAAGCGGAGCCCGCGCAGTGCACGATCATCGCCGACACTCCGAGCGGGACCCGTTGCATGGCATCGTGCCACGATGCCGCACTGGCACAACGCGCAACGCGTGAGGAGCTGATCGGCACGACCGTGCGCGTTGACGGCACTCGGTTCGGGGGCAGTGACAAGTGATGAGGGATCAGGACCTCTCGTTCCCAGGCTCTGCGGCTCTGCCTGGGAACGAGGAGCAAACCTGATCGTCCTTACTCGTCACTCGTCACTCGTCACTTGTGACTCGTCACTGCCCCATCAGCGTAGCAACACCGGCTCCAGCCAATCGGCGTGATCGCGGTCGATGCCGTCGCCGCCGTCGAGCACTTCGAGGGTGAGAAACCTCGCGCCCGCAACCGACACCCGGGCGTGACCAGGCGTTCCAACAGCCATATCGCCGCTGTCGAAACGTGGCTCGCCGTCCGCCCAGATACGGAAGCGGATGCGCTGCCCGATGTTCGCCTCGTCGTCTATCCCGAACGACGTGTCGAAGGTCCGAAACGCTCCGTTGAGGTGATACGTCAACTTCGACGCGGCATGCGTGCCGATACCGTGACGGAAGATCAAGCTGGCCACCGACAGCCGGTTCCCGCCGACGCTACGGTCGTAGTGCACGTCGCCCCAGCCTTGCGATTGCTCGACCGGCCGCCAGTGCGACAGCTGTTGCGATCCATGCAAAGGAATCACCGTCAGGAAGGCAATCGCCAGTGCCGCCACGCCGGCCGCGACCGGGGCGGTGCGCCGAAACCGCTTGTCCGCGGTCCACAGCAACAACACCACGAACAACGCCAGGAAGATCGCGCTGAGCACCAGGGTCTCGGCGCGATCCGGACGCAGAAGCGCCGCGGGGATCAGCATCCCGAACTGCCCCATTCCTTGCGGATAGTTCGCGTTGAGCGTGCTCGCCAGCGAAAGCAGCGTCGCCAACGAAGCCGTGCCGTACAGCCACCACATGCGTGGCCTCCAGATGCACAGCGCGGCGAGAAATCCCAGCGCCGGGACGTTGTAGCGGTCGTGAATCTCCGTTGGGAACAGATAGAAGGCCATGATCTGCAGCGCGCACGCCTCAAGGACCGCCACGAGGGGGTCGCGGCGCAACGAACTGCCCTGCGATGCATCATCTCTCCCGCCGTTGAGATCGCGCCAGAGACGCCAGAGGATGAGCCCCGTCGCCAGGGCAAACATCAGTGCACCCACCGCCGCGTACGTCAGCAGACCGTTGCCAAAACGCATCGAATCGGAGAGAAAGCGCGCGTCCGCTCCCAACACGAGCCACCAGACGTTGTGCGCATTCAACGAGGCGTTCGGAAACAGCCCATTGGCGCCAAAACCGATCGTGGTCAACAACGCGTCCATGCGGTACGCGACAAAGTAGGGAATGAGCAAGACCAACGCGGTCACCGAGGCGCCGCGAACCGCCGCGAATACCCCCTCGAGGCCGCCAAGGCGCAGCACCAGCAACAGCAGCGCCGGCCACACGACCCCGGCCTGCGGCTTCACCAACACCGCCGCCGCCGCCAACGCAAAGCCCAATGCAAATCGGCGCCGCGCCAACCCCCACGCGGCTAACAGCAACAGCAGCGCAATCAACGAATCCGCTTGACCCCACACGGCGCTGATGAACAGCATCGCCGGGTTGAATGCATACGCAGCGAGCACGACCCGCGCGCGACGCAGCGCCACATGCGACGCGTCAAATCGCGACGCCGCCGGCGCGAGCGCCAGGCGATAGAGCACCCAAGCAGTGGCGAGGTTGGCCAGCACCGGGAAGAGCTTGGCCAAGAATCGGGCCCAGAAACTCCCCACCGCCGGCAGCGGCCCGCCGGCAACCAGTAACCAGAGCACCGCGGTTCCCTTGAGCAAATACAAGAATCCCGGCGGATAGATACACTCGATGACCTCCGCAATGTGTGCCACGCCGCGATCGATGGCGATGCTCGTCCACTTGACGAAATTGTCGACGTCCCACTCCCATCCCGGAGCTGACACGAACGCCAGATGCGCCAGGAACGCGCCGCCGAGCAGGAGCGCCGTCACGCCGCCGGCGCGCCACGCCGCCACCGGCCGCGCCGTCGCCGCCGGCTCGGAGATCCTGGAGGTCACCGACCGGCTGACCATTTCGGCACCGTCCTTGACGTGGATTTGACAAGGAACATTTCATCCATATCGCGGCCGCCGACTGCAAACGAATGCGCATGACGAAAACACGAAGGGGCGAAAGCACGAAAAAGAGCGAGAGGGGTCCTCATCTTCCGCTTTCGTGATTTCGAACGTTCGTGCTTTCGTGATGTCGTGTTGGCCGGCGTTCGTCAGCCGTTCTCTTGCCTTTCGGCAACCACCAATCCATCGCCAGCGCCAGCACCAGTCCCGCGAGCAGCATGATGGCCTTGCTCCAACCAGGCTGGTAGAACAGCTGCAAGCTGTGGAACCCCGCCGGCAGCTGCACGCCGATCATCCCCGGCGACAGCTGCATCGTCGGCACCGGGGCGCCGTCCACGAATGCCCGCCAGGCGGGATGGTAGGTGGTCTTGAACAGCACCACCCCGGGCTCCTGCAGCACGACCGTGGCCCCCGCCGATTGCTGGGACACGGTCATGTCGCGCAGCTGGCCGCGCGGCGCGCGCGGCGGTGGTTGCGCAAACACACCGGGAGGATCGAAGGTGCCGCGCGCATCCGCTCGGGCTGCCGGCGACGCCCCGCCGGTGGTGTAGTGGAACGCGTCCGTCATGCGCAGCAGCGGCAGGGAGCCGGCATCTTCTCCCCCGAACACCAGCCGGGCGTGCGCGTGCGCTCCCGGCCAGCTGCTCTTTACCCAGTTCAAGTTCATGTACTTGAGGGTATCCTTGTCGCCCGCAATGGCGAGCGGTACCGCGACCAGACCGAACGGCCCTTCCGACGGCAGCCGATACAGCCAGTTGCGTCCGAAGTGCGACAGAAACTGCGCACCCACCGGAGGCGGCTGGGTCTGATCGGTCAGCAGATAGCGAATGTCGTAGAGATTGTAGTCCGCCGGCGTCGGCCACTGCAGGAGGAACTGCGCTTCGGTGGGCAGCGACCAGGAGAACGGGGCGTTGGCGATCTGCGTGATCGCCTCACCGGTCAGAAAATAGAAGAGCGGGACATGGCCAACCATGTAGCTGCGCCCCCAGTTGCCGGAGTGGCCGGCATAGACGCGGCCCTGCGCCGCGCGCAGCACATGGAGTGCCGGCTCCAGGTCCCCGACTTGCTGCTCGAACAGCTGCTTGGACAGCGCCGCGGTTTGCGCGCTGTGCGTCAGGTACGTCGCCCGCTCGACGACCACCGGGGCCAGCAGCGCCAGACACAGCACCGTCGCCGTGCCGCGCGCCAGCAGCGACTTGATCCCCACGCACCAGCGCGACAGGCGCCCCAAGGCAACCGCCGCCAGCCACAACGCAAAGATGTGCACGCCGTTCGACAGGCGCTCGAGATGCAACCCGCCGCTGAGCGGCAACAGATCGATCAGCGCACCCCAGGTCGGCCGCCCGAAGTACAGCAACGTCCAAAAGATGAAGCCACACAACAGCCAGCCGTGCACCGCGCTGCCGCGCAGCAGCCAGCGGCGCGCGCTCAGATACGCGCCGGCGGCGGCCAGGCACGTCAGCACCGGCAAGCGCTGGGAGTCCAGCAAGACGCCGCCAAAGAGCCAACTGAGAATGACCCCGGCGCCGTGCGAATCGAACTTCGCCGCTTCATCGAACAAGCTCTTGCTGTGATACGCCAGATCCCACGCCAGGGGCACGACGAAAAACGCGATCAGCGCGAACAACTGCACCGAGAGACGGCCAAGGCGCGCGCCGCGCCGCGCCATGCGTCGCACACCCGGCACCATCAGCGGCGCAAGACCGAGGCTGAGCACGGCGATGTAGCCGTAGAGAATATGCGTCAGACACGCCGCGGCCAGGAGTCCGGCATACTTGAGCGTGCGTCCTCCCTCGGTCACCGCGCGCCAGCCGCCGGCCAGCGCCAGTGGCAGCAGCGGCAAGGCGATCGCCTGCGCCCACAACCCCCAGCCGGTACGCGTGAAGCTCTCGAGCTCGATTCCGTAGGTGCCGTGCGCGGCAATCAAGCAGCTGAGGAACGCCGCCCAACCGGCAGTCTCGCGCGGCTGTCGCAACCAGCGCAGCGCCACGTAGTTGGCCAGCGGGAACAGCGTCAATGCCAGCAGTTGCAGGCAGCGAAACAGGACGAAGAGTGGCACCGCGCCGAAGAAGAGCGCATGGAGCCCGGCCAAAAGCAGATACGGTCCCGGTTGGTAGTAATGGAAGAGCGGATAGCCGCACACCCACGTCGGCACCCAGAAGTCGAGCGGATTGGCGCCGCCCTGGATGGCGGCGATGGTGTTGCGTGTCAGACCGAGATGGAAGGCATCGTCGTTGAGATCGGGACTCAGGTACAGCAGCTCGGGCAACAGACCCACGAGCGGGATGAGCATGCCACCTGCGAGCGCCAGGCGGCTGAGCACCAGGAGGCGGCGCTTGACGGTTGCCGGAGCGCAGCGCGCCGAGATCAGAGCTCGGATCGCCGCCATGACGGAGTCGCGGCGTTTCGAGAGCAGACGATCGGAGGCGCGCGCTGTGCTGATCACACTCAAGGTGCGCGGTACAATATCGCGGAACTACACATGGTGAAAGCGAAAGGAGGAAGGGCTTGGGAGCTTGCAAACGATTTCCTTCCAGCCCCCTTCTCTTTCTTTTCAAGAGAAGGAGGCTGGAAGATGAGCTCGCCAGCGGTTACGACTCGCGGGGTTCCGCGCTCACGGGCCGTATCGGAGCGCGAAGTTGGCCGGTTGGTTGGCGCTGAAAACATTCGACGGCGTTGCGATGTCGAGCACGTCGCCGGCGGTGAACGTCACCGCACCACCCGAGTTGGTCCCCGTGCCGGAGTTGGCCGTCCCGGTGATCGAACACGTCCAGGTCGTATCCGCGCCGTTGGCCGGCGTCGTGCCTTTGCGGAGCGTAAACGTGACGGTATTGGAGCCTCCGGGAGCGCTCGATACGTAGCAGCGG
>CAZTDK010000025.1:0-18723 GCA_964611965.1 uncultured Binatia bacterium (SeqCode)
CCCGTGAGGCCGCCGGTGTGCAGGTGATCTACTCCGACTCGTCGGTGTTCTCGTCCCTGAACATGGTCCGTGCGCTGCGCCGCAACGAGGTCGTGGCGATTCAGCTCGACCGGCCGATGGATGCGGACGGCACGCGGCTGGTGCCGTTCTTCGGTGCGCCCGCGGCGTTTCCGTCGGGACCATTTGTGCTGGCGCGCGTCGCTGGTGTGCCGCTCATTCCAGTGTTCGTGCCGCGGCTGGGCACACGTCATTACGCCGTCCGGGTGTGTGGCCGTTTCGACATTGCACGGGAGGCCCGCGACGGGCGTGACTTGGAACGGGTGATGGCGCAGGTTGCCGGTGCGTTCGAAGCTGTCGTGCGCGAGTTTCCGACGCAGTGGTTCCAGTTTGCACCATTTTGGCCGGTGGATGGGGCACCGGGCCAGGCGGCGTTGCCGGGTGAGGATGAGGCGCTGGCCGATCGGCTGCGTGCGTCACGGTGACGAGTGACGGTGATTGACGTTGATGTCATCGTGATTGGCGGCGGTCCTGCCGGCTCGACGGCCGCGGGATTCTTGGCGCAGAGTGGGGTGCGGGTCTTGCTGCTCGAAAAGGATCGCTTTCCGCGCTACCACATCGGCGAGTCGTTGTTGTCGGCGACACTGCCGATCCTTGATGCGCTCGGGGTCACTCCGGCCATCGAGGCGGCGGGCTTCATTCGCAAACCCGGGGGCACGTTCGTCTGGGGCCAGCAGCGTGCGCCATGGAGTTTCTTCTTCCGCGAGGATCCGGGCGGCCGCCCGTATGCGTACCACGTGGTACGTTCGGAGTTCGATCACATCCTATTGCGACATGCAGCGGCGCTGGGTGTTGACGTGCGTGAAGGCCAGCGCGTGCACGCGGTCGGCTACGACGGCCGTGCCCGCGTGACCGCGCTCGACGAACACGGTACGGCGGTGGAGGCGCAAGCGGCCTACGTCATCGACGCGAGCGGGCAACAGGCCGTGCTCGGGCGGCGTGCCGGATTGCGCGAGTTCAATCCGTTCTTCAAGAATTTGGCGATCTTCGGGTACTTCGAAGAGGCCCAACCGCTCGACGGTGCGATGGCAGGCAATATTCTCTCGGCGGCATTCAACGACGGCTGGTTCTGGTTCATCCCGTTGCACGACGGGACGACGAGCGTAGGAGCCGTTGTCGACGCACGGCGCTACGCGGGTGAAGCGGCCAGGGGACCGGCGGAGCTCTACGGGCGATTGATCGCGGCGTGTGCGCCGGTTGCGGAGCGCGTGCGCGCCGCACGTTTGGTATCGGCGATCCGGGTCATTCGGGACTACTCGTACTGCAGCACGCGCTTCTATGGACCCGGGTATCTGCTGGCCGGTGACGCCGCGTGTTTTATCGATCCGGTATTTTCCACTGGTGTGCATCTCGCCTGCTTGTCCGGCTACCTGGCGGCGCAAGCCGTCAGCGCCATTCTGCGCGCCGCGCCCGAAGACGCGACCCAGCGGCAGTACGACGCACGCTACCGTGCCGCGTTCGAGCGCTACCTCAACTTCCTCTACTTCTTTTACGACCACCACAGCGATCCCGGCTCGTACTTCTGGCGGGCGCGCAAAATCCTCAACGCTGCGGTGCCGCTCGACACCCGCACCGCGTTCGTACGGTTGATGTCGGGGGGCGGCGATCTGCTGAATGGCGACGCGGCGTTGCAGCGCGAGCTGGAGACGCGACATCAGCGCCTGGCGGCGGCGACCAGCCGCGGACGTTTTGCGGCAGCGCCCGACGCGGAGCTCTTCCGCGTCCGTGGCACGCTGGCGGAAATGAAACCTGGTGCTGGGGATAAAGGATCAGGGGCCAAGTGAAAGCGGCAATCGGTGGGAGCGACGAGAACCTGCGGCCGGCGTCTTTTCTATGGGCCGCCGCCCCCTGTTGGGTCGCTGCGCACTTCCAAGTCCGGCAGGCTGCTAGACGCCTGCGTGGTAGCGGTACTGGAAATCCCGCCGTGCCGACTGCCGGGAGCACGTTTGCCAGGACATCGACCCGCCGGCTGTGCACGGTCGCTATCGCATGGCTGCGTTGATTGTGCTGGGACGGGCGGTCTGTCGTACGATGAATTGGCGGCGATCGATGTCGAGCGCGTTCCCGAAGCACTTGGTAAGCACGTCCCATTGCTCGGTGACCGTACGGGAGATGATTCTGAGAGAATAGCCGTAGCGCAGCACCTTCTCGGTGGCCTGCAGGTAGTTGATGGATCCGCTACCTTGGTGCCGCTGGGCGCCGCGCGCTGGCGGCTCACCGATCTTGATGAGCCGGCGCAACGATGCCAGGGCGTGAGCGACAAAGCCAGGATCCGCTGCTGCGCGCTTGAGGAAATAGGCAATAAACCACTGCTGGTGGCGCCGTTCATCACGCGCGATGCGCTCCAGAATGCCCTTCAGCACTGGTTCGTCGGCCGCTCGCGCGAGCACCTGATAGAGGTGGATATTGAGGGTCTCGCCCAAGATATTGATGAGGACCACGGCGTATTCATCTTGGAAGTCGTTGGGGTCGAACCCTTTCTGCCGCGCCGCGACGGTCGCCTCGCCGTGCTGGCTCGTGATGTGATGGCCGACATGATGGCAGTAGTGACGGATCACGTGAAAGTGTTTGGACTCTTCGCCGACTTGATAGGTGGCCCACGCGGCAAACTCGGCGTCGTAGAGCATGATGGCGAGTTGGTTGATGACGATCGACGGGGCGTTCCCTTCGACGACCGCCACTTCGCCGACGCAATCAATGACCTTGCGGTCGTTTTCGGTTAGAAGGATAGGATCAACGGCGTCGATTTCTTCCCGAACATCCGCCATCTTCCAACGGTGCGCTTCGCAGATGTCTAAGAAGTGGTCGTAAAGTGCCCAGTTGTCTTCCGCCTCAGGCGCAGCGTTGGGGAGCCGTTTCTCAAACGGCGCGCTGCCAAAGGTGGTTTGACCGGTGAGCACGCTTGTTTCCATTGCGTTGCACGCAAATCCGTTGTGCAGCTTGGGTGATTGATTCAACCGCCTAGCAAGCTGCACGAGAGTAGTCAACGCACAAGCAAACCTGCTAGGGTCCAGCCTCGGGAACCTGCGCTCTGAATACGAATACGAACACGACCCACGAAATTGCCGTCCTGATTCCGGCGCTCAATTGCGCCGCCACGATCGGCTCAGTCGTTGCCGGTGCCCGCCAGTATGTCTCGGAGGTTCTGGTGGTCAGTGACGGGTCGACCGACCAGACGGTCGCCTTGGCGATGGCTGCGGGAGCACGGGTGATCGCCCATGAGGTTTGTCGCGGCAAGGGGGCAGCATTGCTCACGGGGCTGCACGCCCTGGCCGCTGATGGAGTATCTCGAGTCCTGACCATGGACGGTGATGGCCAGCATTTGCCGGAGGAGATTCCCAGGCTGCTGGAGGCCTCCGCGGCAGCCGTCCATGCGATGATCATCGGCAGCCGGAATCTCGAGACGGTAACGACGACGGCGGCAAGGCTCTTCGGTAATCGCTTTGCGAACCGCTGGGTGGAGATCGCCTGCGGCCAGGCGCTCCCCGACACGCAATCCGGCTTCCGCATGTACCCGTTGCGGGAAACCCTGGCGCTCGGCCTGCGCGCTCGACATTTCGCTTTTGAAACCGAGGTGTTGATCCGTGCATCGCGAGCGGGTCTGGCGATTCGTTCGGTCCCTGTGCGGGTCTACTACCCGCCGGTTGAGGAGCGGGTGAGCCATTTCCACCCGGTTCTCGATTCAGTTCGCATTGTGCTTGTGGTTGTCGGGCTGATCTTGCGGATCTGGTAGGGCTCTTCGCCGCGCGGCGCCTTCCGCAACACCTCATCTGATATATGGTCGGACACGCCGTTGACTGCGGATTGAGTTGACTTTTCCTATTTACGCAGGCACGCTCGCCAGTCGAGGTTGTGACTGGAACGAGGGAATGTGATAGAAGTTAGTGTGCCGCGACAATTGGTTGAAGTTCCGTTTCATATCTGGGAGCAGGCACGTTCCTCTTCGATCTGTCGTGGGGCAGGATAGGACCGATGAGCCAGTGATCTTTGGCGGTCGAGTTGAACCGCGGCTCGAGGTCCGGCCGAGGGTGTACGGGGAAGCGCCCGTGGCCGAGGTCGCCCCGACAGCAGTGTGCGCAGGTACAGAAGGAGGCAGCTATGGGTTCGCGTAGAGGAGAGGGGTCCCTGATCCGGCTGGCAGGCAACAGTGCGCTGCGAGTCCGCACGAGCAGGGGATGCTTCCGCAGTGGCTTGGTCGCGTGCACACTTGTCGGCCTCGTGACCGCCGGGTGGCTGTCCAGCGCGCAAGCGGTGGAGTTGGCAAGCCTTAGCTCCTCTGGGGTCTCGGGCAATAGCGCGAGCAGTGGCGTCGCGACGAACCAGGACGGCAGCGTGGTGGCGTTCTATTCAGACGCGAACAACCTTGTGCCGAACGACACCAACCAGGCACGTGATGTCTTCGTCCATGACTTTACCGCCGGCACAACAGAGCGGATCAGCGTCGACAGCAGCGCGCGCCAGGCCAATGGTCCCAGTCAAAGCCTCGGCGGATCACCGGCGATCAGCGATGACGGGCAAGTCGTCGCGTTCTATTCGGATGCCACCAATCTTGTAGGCAATGACACCAACGGACAGTCGGACGTGTTTGCGCGCGTACGCGGTGCGGGGACCACAGAGCTCATCAGCGTCGCTCCGAATGGTGTCACGCCGGGCAACGGATCGAGTGTGAACCCAAGTATCAGCGCAGATGGCCGCTTTGTGGCCTTTCAATCCCTGGCGACCAATCTGGTGTCCAGTGCGCCCGGCAGCGGCGCGGCCATCTACGTGCGCGACCGCGTTGCCCAGACAACGGAGCTACTTTGTGGGATGCAGGGTAACGGGGATAGCAGCTTCCCCGCGATCAGCGCCAACGGCAACTTCGTGGCATTTGCTTCGGCGGCGAGCAATCTGGTTCCGAGCGATACCAATGGCCAGATCGACATCTTTGTGTGCAACCGCGTTACCGGCGTCATCGAACGGGTGAGCCTCACCAACGGCGGCGCGCAAGGGAACGGTGACAGCATTCTGCCGGCGATCAACGCCGATGGAACCGTGGTGGGATTCAAATCGACCGCCGACAATTTGGTGAGTGGCGATACCAACGGGGTTGTCGACGTGTTCGTGCGCGACCGTAGTGCCGGAACGACAGAACGCATCAGCGTGAATTTCACCGGTGGCAACGCCGACGACGGTTCCTTCCGCCCCAGTGTCAGCAACGACGGCCAGTTTGTCGTATTCGGCTCGTCCGCCACCAATATCGTACCGAACGACGTCAATCGTGTGGCGGACGTCTTCGTTCGCGATCGCCTGAACCACCTCAACCTGCGGGTCGACGTGAACGCCCTTGGAGAACCCGCGAACAGCGGCGTTCCGGATGTCATCGCGGCGATCTCGGGCGACGGGACGCAAGTTGGCTTCGTGTCGTTCGCCACCAACTTGGTGGTGAATGCGACGCACGGCGTCTCCTCTATCTTCAAAGCAGTCGACCCGTTTCTGATCTGTTCAGGAACCTGTCCCGACGGCAAGGTCTGCGTGAACGGCGTCTGTCTCGTTCCGACGACCACACCGACTGCGACCCCGACGCCGACGCGGACCCTCACTGGTACGCCGACGCAGACCCCCACCGTGACCGCGACCTTCCGCCAATGCACCGATGACAGTCAGTGTCTTCCGGGAGAGCACTGCCGGGGTGGCACGTGCAAGAAAGAGCGCGAGTGCGACGACAGCAACCCGGCAATTGACCGGCACGCATGCTTCGATCGTGAGGCTTGTATCGACGACCTTTGTGAATGCGGTGGCGACTGCAACTTGGATGGTTTCGTGTTCGTCAACGAGATCAATAAGGCGGTGAAGATTCTCAACAACCTGGCGCCTCTCAGCCAGTGCACCGCCGCGGATATTGATGGCGACGGTCAGGTCATGGGTAACGAGATCACGCTAGCGGTGATCAACCTTGGGCAGGGCTGTGCACAGGAAGGGCAGCCGCTCATCTTCGCACACGGGCGCGGTGGCATGGTGACCTTGGCGGTCGGCGCGGTTGCGGGCGCACCGGGCGATACGGTGAGCGTGCCGATCGATTTGAGTGGCGGCCAAGGTGAAGTGGCGACGGCGCAGCTGGACCTGCTTTTCGATCCAGCCGTGATGACCATCGAGAATCCATCGTCGGCATGCGTCAAAGATCCGCGGCTCACCGAGCACGTGTTCTCGGCCATCGTAACGAACTCACCACCGCCGCCCGCTGGCCTCCAACGCCTCCGCTTGTTCGTCGGCGACGTGACGCCACCGGTTGCCGCCTTCGGCGACGGCCGCATCGCGACGTGCACGTTCCAGGTCCAGGCCACTGCGGCATCGCAGGCGACCCTGGCGGCTGATCGGTTGAACGTCGGAGATGTACACGGCGATGTTTTTGGTTCACAGGCGGTGACCGGCGGTGTATCGATACTGGTGCCGACTCCCACGCCAGCGCCACCGTTGGCCCACGCCTCCTGTCCCGGGGACTGCAATGGTGATGGCGATGTGTTGGTCAACGAGATCACCGTTGGGGTGCGCATTATGGCGGGTGAGATTCCGCTATCGGAGTGCCCGGCGGCCGACGCGGATGGCGATGGTGAGGTCTTGGTGACCGACATCACCCGCGCGGTCATCGCATTGGGAACCGGCTGCCCGGAGTGAATGAGGACGCGTCATGGCCGAGGACAGCGCGTTGAGACGGGGACTGACACCTGCACGAGTGGCCGTGGACACGATGGTCAACGAGCGGTGTGGTGGTTACAGGAGGGACTTTGGAATGGCGGATCCTAGGCGGTTGAAGCGGACAGCGATGATCAGTTGGCTGGCAGGTTGCTGCGCTGTCTGGGGCGCTCTCGTAGGCGGCGCTCAAGCGGCGGCCGCCGTCACGCTGACTGTGGCGACGGGTGATGGCGCCCCGGGAGGAAATCTGACGCTGACATGGAGCCTGACACGTACGGGAACGGATCCTGAGGTGTCCGGCGCGCAGATCGATATCATCTTCGATACGGCGCAAATCCAGCTCGGAACGTGCACGAAAGACCCGCGACTCGCGCAGCAAGGCTTTAGCGCGGACTTGCCGACGTATCCGCCCGTGCCGGCCGGTGATCAGCGCTTGCGGCTGGCTGTCTTCGACGACATTTCGCACCCGACCGCGAGCTTCGATAGTGGGGTGCTGGCGACGTGCACCTTTGCGGTTCCGTCCACCGCGGCGCCTGGACAGACGGTTTCGCTGAGCACAGATCGCGCCCAGGTCAGCGATGTGAATGATGATCTCATTCCCAACGTGCAAGTGGTCGTGAGTCCCGGAGTAGTCCTTGTCCCGTGCTTCGTCGATCGCGACTGCCCATCTGGCCAGGTGTGTGACCCGGCGCAGAAGGTTTGCAAGCCCGCGCCGACCCCGACGCCGACGATCGCCTGCCCGGATGGGCACTGCCCGGATGGATTGGCCTGTGTCAATGGCATCTGTGTTGACCTGTCCACGCCGACCCCGACGCCGACGCCACTCCCGCCGTGCACGTCCGACAGTGACTGCCTGGCGGGATTCCACTGCCGCGCCAATGTCTGTGTGCCGATCCGCGAGTGCGACGACAGTGATCCGGTGCTCGACCGCAGCATGTGTCGCGGTCTGCGCGAGGCATGCGCAAACGGCGTGTGCGAGTGTGGTGGGGACTGCAACCTTGACGGCTATGTGCTTGGCAATGAAACGACGATCATGATCAGTCTGCTGAATCAGTCGGACATCTCGTCGTGCCTGGCGGGCGACTTCAACGGTGACGGGCAAATCACTGCCAACGAAGTGTGCGCGGCCACGACGAACCTGGGCCTCGGCTGTCCGGGAGAAGGTCTGCCGTTGGTGATCGACCGGAGTGCCGAGACGCGCAGCCTCGATATCGGCTCGGCGAGTGGTTCCCCCGGCGATGCCGTGCAGATTAGCGTCAGTCTCAGCGGCGGCGGCGATGTGGCCACCGCGCAGTTGGATATGGTCTTCGACAAGAACGTCCTCGCCCTGCCGCATCCCGACCATCCCGAGCTCGATTGTCAGGTTGACGCCCGTCTCGTCACGACTGACGCAACGTTCACGTACTTGCCGCAGACGCCGCCCGGCGGAGGGCGCCTGCGCGTGTTCGTCGGGAATATCGACATCTGCAAGGACGGCCTGACCTACCCGATCGGCGCATTCGATGATGGACCGCTGCTGTCATGCACCTTCAACATCCTGGACACGGCAGCGCCGGGCGACTCGGTACTCAAGGCCGACCCGGATTCTGCCCCGGATCCACAACATCCGAATCGGCTCAACATCGGCGACCCGCATGGGGCCATCTTTGCGGCGATATCGACGGCCGGCAAAGTATCGGTCTTGACGCTCACGCCGACACCGACAAACACCTCCGGGTCGCCGACGCCGACCAACACACCGGGGACGCCGACACCGACGAACACAGCGGGGACGCCGACGAACACGCCCGGGACGCCGACGAACACGCCGGGGACGCCGACACCGACGAACACAGCGGGGACGCCGACGAACACGCCAGGCACGCCGACCCGGACGAACACGCCGGGTACGCCGACACCGGCGAACACGGGTACACCGACACCGACGAACACAACCGGCTCACCGACGCCGACGCGGCCGACGGCGACGCCAACCGGGACCCCGCCGACCGCGACCCCAACAGGCACGCACGCGACGGCGACGCCCACGGGGACGCCGCCGACCGTAACTCCAACGGGTACGCGCCCAACAGCGACGGCCACGGCAACACCGACCAGCCAATCGGGCGGTGGCGGGGGTGGCGGTGGTTGTACGATCAGCGCTCTCGCGACCCCCGGCAACCAGCTGTTCTGGCTCGGTCTACCCCTCGGGCTAGTTCTCGCGCGGCGTCGCGCCCGTCGTTAGGGATCCGGCGGTTGCACGTGCATCCGAGAGGAGGCTCATCGTGAGCCTCCTCTTTTTTATGGCCGACGATTTCAAGCTCCCTTTTTCGGTGTTGTTCGATTGTGCGGATCGGTTGAGATGGTCGCTGAATCTGCTGGCTTGAACGTGTTGAAATGGCTATGGTCGGCTCGTTTGAGAGGCACGCGAACGTAGTGGAAAACCTGATTGAAGGCTTCACGTCTCGCCGCAACGTGGTGGGCATCATCGGCTTGGGCTACGTGGGGCTGCCACTGGCGGCAACTTTTGCGGAGGGTGGGTTTGCCGTTATCGGATTCGACGTCGACGGCGCCAAGATCGACGCACTGCGCGCGGGCCGCAGCTACATTCGCCACATCGCCGCCGAACGACTGGCGCCGTTGCTGCGGGTGGCGCCACCGCAGTCCCCCGGCGCCGCGTTCCATCCAACCACCGACTACCGCCTGTTGCGCGCTTGCGATGCGATTCTGATTTGCGTGCCGACGCCGCTCACGGAGAATCGCGAACCCGATCTGTCGTACGTTACACGCACTGCGGAAACCATCGCGCAACACCTGCGCCGCGATCAGTTGGTGGTGTTGGAGAGCACGACCTATCCGGGAACCACCGACGAGGTGGTACGCAGTATTCTCGAGGACGGAGGTTTGCGGGCTGGCGTCGACTTCTATCTCGCATTCTCGCCGGAACGTGAGGATCCCAACAACGCGCAGTACACGACGCGCACGATTCCCAAGCTGATCGGTGGGTGTACGCCGCAGTGCGGCGCCGTAGCAGCGGCGCTCTACGGCGCGATCCTCGAGCGCATTGTTCCGGTGTCCTCGGCGCGCGTCGCCGAAGCGGCGAAGCTGCTCGAGAACATCTACCGCAGCGTCAACATTGCCCTGGTGAACGAGCTCAAGGTGCTTTTCGACCGCATGGGGCTCAACGTATGGGAAGTCATCGACGCCGCTGCAACCAAGCCGTTCGGTTTTACGGCGTTCTATCCGGGGCCTGGGCTGGGCGGGCACTGCATTCCGATTGATCCATTTTACCTGACCTGGAAGGCGCGGCAGTACGATCTCACCACGCGGTTCATCGAGCTGGCCGGCGAGATCAATCATGCGATGCCCGCGTTTGTCGTGGCGAAGGTGATGGACGCGCTTAACGAGCGGCGTCGCAGCCTGAATGGGGCGCGGGTGCTGGTGCTGGGTGTGGCGTACAAGCGCGATCTGGACGACACGCGCGAGTCGCCGGCGTTGAAAATCATTGACCTCTTGATGAAGAAAGGCGCCGAGGTCGCGTACCATGACCCGTACGTCCCGGCTCTCAGACGCTCAAGGCATTACGACTTCAACCTGGGATCAGTGGCGTTGACTCGCGAGGAGCTAGGCCACGCAGATGCCGTGATCATAGCCACCGATCATACGGCATTCGATTATTCGTTCATCGTCGGCGCCAGCTCGCTGGTGATTGACACGCGCAATGCCACGCGTTCCGTGACCAGCGGGCGAGAGAAGATCGTGTGGGCTTGAGTTGATCTTGAACCAAGGATGCCCGGGGCGCCCTGTTGGCGCCACGATCCCAAGCCTGCAAGTGGTCGGAGCGCGAAGAGGGATCATGATGTCTTGCACAAATTTCCGGCGCTCTCCGTTTTGCGCTTGGCCATTTTGGAGCCCTTCTGCGTGCCTGGACCCCGCTTCGCGCTTTTTCCCTGGGGATCTTCCTTGACAACCCGGCGATTTTTTGAGTATGTATGCGCGCACTTCCGCGGTGCCACGGGCAAAGTACCAACACGCGTGGTTTCCGGGGCGGGACGAGTGAGGCAGCAGGTTCGGTCGACTGGAAAGGAGGAGGCAATGCGAATGGTGAAGGGGAACGCGTTTCTCTCGGGCCTGTGCGCTAGCGCGCTAGTCCTGGGAGTGGTGGCGGGTGGCGTGCACGCTGACGTCACAATCGAGAAGGGGGCTTCAATCCTCATCTTTCCAAAGGTTCGTGTGAATTCAACCACCGACACGATCATCCAGATCGCCAATACCGGTAATTCCCCGGTTTCTGCGCACTGCTTCTACGTGGATGCGACATTATCGGATATCAGGACGGGCGCGCCGTGCTCGCTGCCGACCGCGTTCTGCGTGGCGAACTGGCAGGAGACCGATTTCAATATCTTCCTCACCAAGCAGCAGCCAACCCACTGGCTTGTCAGTAGCGGCCGCTCCGACGATCCCAGTGATGGCTTCTGGGAGGATGGCTCAGGCCTTGATCCGGGAAGGGTTCCTCCGGAAGATCCCTTTGAAGGCGAATTGAAGTGCATCGAGGTAGGGCCCTCGGACGACCCCATCATCGGCAACCACCTCAAAGGTGAGGCCACGATCAAGACCACCGACGGCGACAATGTCGGAGACGTCTCCAAGTACAACGCCATCGGCATCGTCGGAAACCCCAACATCCTTCCCTCGAGCCCACTGCTCCTTGACCAGAACGTCTACAATGCCTGCCCCGCGCAGTTGATCGTCAACCACGCGGCGACCTTTTCGTCGGACCCGGTTGCCGACGAAGCCGACGCCGATAGCTCGTCCGTTTCGACGGAGCTGACCCTAGTTCCTTGCAGTGAGGACTTCGAACATCAACTCCCCACCAGCACCACCGTCCAGTTCGTCGTCTATAACGAGTTCGAAGAGCGCTTCTCTGCTAGCACGACCGTCAGCTGCTACCTCTCCACTGAGCTGACAAATATCGACAGCGCCCAAACTCCCACCCGATCGATCTTCTCGACGCAGGTGCTTGGGACCGATGTGGCATCGACGGTGATCACGCCGATTGCCAATAACGGCGCGGTCATCGGCGTCGCTGAGCGGACGGTCTCCGTTACCAACGATGCGACCACCCGCTCGGCACGCGCCGCATACAACATTCATGGGATTGGCGATCACGTGCCTGGACAATGCACCAACTCGAGCGCGGCCTGTTCAAGCAATGCGGATTGCACAGGCGGCGGGACGTGCATCACCGGGTCGGCCGACCAGATCACGCTCACGGCGCAGTCGGAGCAGTGAGTACAGTGGCGCGGACGCAAAGCGGGGAAAAGGCTGTGGCTGGTTTCTCCCTGACAGGTGAAAGGAGAAGGGCAATGCGTACGGTGAAGTGGAATCCTTTTCTCTCGGGCGTATATACCGTTCTGGGAGGAATGTTGTTGTGGGCGGGCGCGGCGCGCGCCGACGTCACGTCAACCAATCCGGCGGCGATCGTTGTCTATCCAAAGATTGTTGTCGATACGTCGAGCGAAAATAACATAGATACAATCATTCAGCTCACCAATACGGCGCCGAACCCAGTCAATGTCCGGTGCTTCTATGTTAACGCCAATGGGCATTGCGGGAATTCTCCGTTCGCCATTTGTGATCCGAACGGTAATCCGGCGGACAGCCCCTGTGCCATTGGCGACGTCTGTATCTCGCAGTGGACCGAGACCGATTTTGCGTTCCAGTTGACGTCGCATCAACCCATCGATTGGACGGCAAGCCAGGGCCTTTCTGATCTGCCGCTCTCACCGAGCTGCACCGGACCGGAGTGCCATGGTGCGGTGAACGGTGAGTCCAACTCGGGCAGCATTCCACCGGTTTCCGAGAACCCGTTCCAGGGCGAACTCAAGTGCATCGAAGTTGGAGACCTTGGGGTGGGCGAGAATCCAAGCACCGTGACGGTGTTCAACGATCTCAAGGGTGAAGCCACAATTGAAGACATCACTATCAGCGGGGGCGGCACGCCGTCCGTTGACAGCCGCGGGTATAACGCCATTGGTATCCAGGCAGCGACCCCGCAACCAGCCGACGCCTGCGACGCGAGCGGCTGTACTCTTACCCTGGGCGCCGAGTACAGCGGCTGCCCGGGTGTCCTGTTGCTTGATAACTTCTTCGACGATGCGGAGGAGCCATCGATTGGGGATGACGTCCGAACCAAGCTGACGTTGGTTCCCTGTTCGGAGGACTTCAAGTTCCAGACGACCACAACCACCACCGTTCAGTATCTCGTGTTCAACGAGTTCGAGCAGCGCCTGTCGACGAGCAAGTCCACCAACTGCTTCACGGAGATCGCTCTGTCAGATATCGATACCCGCCTCGGTCCGGAGGGTGACAACCAATCGATCTTCAACGTGTCGGTTGAAGGGACACTGACCGGGCAGGTTTTGATCCGTGGAGTCGCCGACGGTAGCACCGACCATGGTAACGGCCTGCTGGCAATTGCCGAGGAGTTTCACAATGGCGAGCATGACACAAAGTCGGCGGCCTTTGTGACCGTGCAACGCGGCACACGAACACAGAACGACGTCATATTGATTCCGGCAGCGCAGCCGACAAACTGACGAATTCGCACGTACTGAGCAGTAAAAAGAGGCCGGGTGATAACCCGGCCTCTTTTCTTTTGCGGCCTCTACGTTGCGGCACTCTCCTTCGCAGAGATTGAAATCTCGATCACCCGGCGCTCCCGCGGCGCGCCCGTCTGCCAACGGCTGCGGCAGGAGGGGACGCCGCTGTCAGCAGTTGGAAATCGATTCGTTGCCGTTCTGGATTGGCGGCGACGACCCGCACCGTAACCGGGTCCCCAATACGGTAGATGGCGTTGCGGCGCCGCCCGCGCAGCAGGTGGCCACGGGGAACGAGTTCGTAAGTATCATCCTCCAGTGTCGCTACATGGACCAAACCCTCGACGAAATACTCGCGGAGCTCGACGAAGAACCCGAACTGCTGGATGCCGCTGATGAAGCCCGCGAAGTCCTGACCAATCTTGTCCTGCATGAACTGCACCTTCTTGAGTGCCACGACGGCGCGCTCCGCATCCATTGCCACCCGCTCGCGGCGTGACGTGGCTTCGGCAAGGCCTGGCAGGCATGCTGCCCAGAGGTCGTGTTTTGCGGGCGGCAACCGAGGGGAGGATAGGATCTCGCCAAGTAGCCGATGGACGATCAGGTCGGGATAGCGGCGAATCGGCGAGGTGAAGTGCGTATAGGCGGCCGTCGCCAAACCGAAATGCTTGAGTGGTTCCGCGGCGTAGCGTGCCTGCTTCATGGCTCGCAGGAGGACGGTATTGATCAAACGCTCCTCGGGGCGGCCGGCGGCGGTTTCGAGGGCCTGTTGGAAATCGCGCGGCGTCGGCGCGTCAGGAGCGGTCTTCAGCGGCACCCCGAACGTCGCCAGAAACCGTGTCAGCTCAGTGATGTGATCGGCGTCGGGTGGCTCATGGACCCGATGGAGCAGCGGCACCTTGTGGTGGAGCAAATGCCGCGCGACGGCCTCGTTGGCGGCCAACATGAACTCCTCGACAATCTGATGCCCGATGTGGCGCTCGGCGCGTACAATCGCTTCTGGGCGCCCGGTGAGGTCGAGAATCACCTCGGCTTCGGGAAGATCGAAATCGATGCTCCCACGAGCATGACGGCGCTTCCGGAGGGAATCGCAGAGGCGCTTCATGGTGTCGAGCATTGGCGCCAGCGAACCCAGACGCTGGCGCGTCGGTGCATCGTCGTCGACCAAGACCCGCTTCAGGTCCGTGTACGTCAAGCGTGCGGTGCTGCGGATGACGCTGTTGTGGAACTCGGTATGGGCGACCTTCCCGTGTGCGTCGAAATCCATGATGACCGTCTTGCTCAAGCGGTCGACCCCAGGGTTGAGGCTGCAGATGCCGTTCGACAGGGCCTCCGGCAGCATCGGAATAACGCGGTCTGGAAAATACACGCTCGTGCCGCGGGCGCAGGCTTCGCGATCGAGCGCGCTGCCGGCGGTTACGTAGTGCGCGACATCGGCGATCGAAACCCACAGCCGGAAGCCATGAGCACGCACCTCGATACTCACCGCATCATCGAAATCGCGCGCGTTCTCTCCATCGATCGTGACAACCGGCAGCGCGCGCAGGTCGAGGCGATCGGCGATGGCCAAAGGTGCGACCGCGCTCGGAATGGTTGCCGCTTCGACCAGCACGTCGGCGGGGAAAGTTAGAGGAAGTTCGTAGCGGTAGATCACCGCTTCGGTTTCCACGCGTGGATCGGTGGCTGGGCCCAGCACGGCGATGATATCGGCTTCGAGATCACTTGCCGCGCTGGGATAGCGGGTGATCCGCCCGACGACGACATCACCGTCCCGTGCTCCGGCGGCGCGGCCGGGAGGGATGTGGACCTGGTAAGTGACGCGCTCTTCCTGCGGTGCCAGGACGCCGCCGCGTCGGTCGTGATGATACGTTCCCACCAGTTGGGTGTGGGCCCGTTCAATGACGTCGACGACCCGCGCCGCCCGCCGTCCCCACTTCGAGTGGCGCGCGCTGGCGCGCACCCGGTCGCCGTGCATAGCCGGACGAACGCCGCCACGCGGCACGTAATAGTCCTCCTCGGCAGTATTCTCCGCCGTCAGAAAGCCGTAGCCGTCGGGATGCACCTGCAACCGGCCGGCGATCAAACCGAGCATCGATCCCAAGACAAATTGTCGCCCGCGCTGCCGCTGCGCCACCGCGCCCGTGCGCACCAACTCGCCAAGATGTTCGGGTAACGCATTGGTTTCCTGCGGCGTCAGTCTCGCCGCTCGGGGCAATTCGCGCAGGCTGACACCGTGCTTCCGCCGCTGCCGCAGGGCGGCGAGGATTTTCTCGTCGAGGGGATTGGTGGCCGCGGTCGGGGCGTTCCGGGCGCGCCGGCCGTGCTGGCGCGCCACCGGGTTCGAACGACCTCGAGACGCTCGCGACATCGGGTCCGTCGTAGCGCGTGACGACACGGTTTGCTAGCAGCCCACCCGCATCGTCTGACCCGTGACCAGTGCGCCTTGAGCTTGAGCCTTTCCCTGTTTCTTGCCTCTTGTCCACCTGGAGGAAACGCTCGCATGAACCTTATTCACTGGCACTGCTCCGCCGCCCCGAGTGCTGCGTGCCACCCACTTGTTGTGCGTAGCGTCGTCGCCGCGGTTCGCGACGGGAACGGTGGCCAAAGAAATCTCTCCTCCAGCCGTTGCGGGTCTGCACACGGTCGCTAAGATGGCCCGCAACTAAGGGGCTGTCGAAGGAGGACGATACGACGACCATGCGAGGCTGGACGGTTCGCGACAGTATGGAGCTTTACAATGTCGCGAACTGGGGAGCCGGATTTTTCACAGTGAACGACAAGGGCCGGGTCGAGGTGTGGCCCCGCGGCGAGCATGGTCCTGGCATTGACCTGCTCGACCTCGTGCAAGATCTGCATCAACGCGGGCTGCGCACGCCGTTGCTGGTGCGCTTCTCCGACATCATTGCCAGTCGCGTACAAGGCCTGTGCGCGGCATTCAACAAGGCGATTGGCGAATACGGCTACAAGGGCGAGTTCCGCGGCGTCTATCCGATCAAGGTCAATCAACAACGCCACGTCGTCGAAGAGATCGTCGAATACGGCGCGGCTCTCAACGTTGGCCTCGAGGCCGGCAGCAAGCCCGAGCTGCTGATCGCGCTGGCGATCATGGATACGCCCGGCGCACTCATCATCTGCAACGGCTACAAGGATCGTAGTTACATCGAGATGGCCCTGCTGGCGCAGCGCCTGGGCCGCACCCCGATCATCGTCGTCGACCGCTTTCGCGAGGTCGACCTCATCATCCGCACGGCGCGTGACCTCGGTATCCGCCCGCACATCGGCGTGCGCGCCCGCCTGACCACCAAGGGCGCCGGAAAGTGGGTCGAATCCACCGGCGATCGTTCCAAGTTCGGGCTGACGGCCATGGAGATCGTCGATGCCGTCGATCTGCTGCGCAACGAAGGCATGCTCGATTGCCTCGAGCTGCTGCACTTCCATATCGGCTCGCAGATCACCGCGATCCGCGCCCACAAGGATGCGCTCCGTGAGGCCGGTATGGTGTTCGTCGGCTTGCATCAGATGGGCGCCCAGCCACGCTTCGTCGATGTCGGCGGCGGCCTTGGCGTCGACTACGACGGCTCGCAAACCAACTTTCATTCGTCGATGAATTACAGCGTCCAGGAGTACGCCAACGACGTGGTCGCGGCCATCCAGGAAGCCTGCGACCGCGAGAAGATCCCCCATCCGGACATCGTCACCGAAGCCGGCCGCGCCATGACCGCGCACCATTCCGTGCTCATCTTCGATGTCCTCGGCGTGCACGAGATGTTGTCCGGCAAACCACCGGAGCCGGTGCGCGACGACGACCACAAGGTGATCAAGGACCTGGCGGAGATCTACACGTCGATCTCGCAGAAGAATGTGCAAGAGGCCTACCACGACAGCTTGCAGCTGAAGGAAGAGGCGTCGGAGCTCTTTTCGCTCGGCTATCTCGATTTGCGCGCTCGTGCCCGCGTCGAGCGCCTCTTTTGGGACTGCTGCGAGCGCATTCTGCGCATCACTCGCGAGCTGCCCTACGTGCCCGACGAGCTGGAGCCGCTCGAGAAGGGGTTGGCGGATACCTACTACGGCAACTTCTCGGTTTTTCAGTCCGCTCCGGACCACTGGGCCGTCAAGCAGCTATTCCCGGTGATGCCCATTCATCGCCTCGAGGAGCGGCCGACGCGGCGCGGGATTTTCGCGGATCTCACCTGCGACAGTGACGGCAAGATCGATCGCTTCATCGATCAGCGCGACGTCAAGGATGTCCTCGAGCTGCACGCGGTGAACGGGCAACCGTATTACATCGGCGTCTTTCTCGTCGGCGCCTATCAGGAAATTCTTGGGGACCTGCACAACCTGTTCGGGGATACCGACGCCGTCCACGTGCGGCTCGGTGCCGACGGACGCTACGAGGTGGAACACGTCGTCGAAGGCGATCAAGTGACCGAAGTGCTGCAGTACGTGCAGTGGGACAAGGGCACGCTGATCGAGAAAGTGCGCCGCACCATCGAGATCGCCATGCGCAGCGGCCAGCTCAGCTTGGAAGACTCGGCGCGGCTGCGGCGTCACTACGAGCAAGGGCTGCAAGAGTACACCTACCTGGCACGCGACGAGTAAGGGGCCTGCGGCCGGCGTCCTTTCTATGGGCCGCTCCCCCCTTCGGGGAGCCTCAGGACAGGATTGGTCGCTAGGCGGTCTACGCCGAGCAGGAGAGCGAGGCGTTGGCGTTCAACGTGTTCATTCGCCGCAATCCTCGCAGTGGCGCGGTTTGCCGAGCCGCCGGCTGCCTCAGCGCACCCCTGAAGTGTGTGCGAACTCTGCTGGGTGAGCGGTCCCTACAACAGCTTGGCGAGATACGCGTCCGTATTGCCGCGGATGCGCTGCGCTCTCAGCTCCGGATCCTCCTCGACGAGCTGTTCGTCGGGCGTTACCTTGAAGAGTGGCTGCCCCTTGCGCACCACCACGCCGCTGTCCTTGACCAGGACGTCGTCGATGGTGCCCGCAAACGGTGCGTATACCTTGTTGAACATCTTCATGACTTCGATGATGTAGAGGGGATCTCCCTGGTTGAAGTGTGCCCCGCGCTCGACGAAGTACGGCAAGCCCGGCGCCTCCTGTGCGTAGTACGTCCCGCCCATGGCGGCGACGATCTCGTCGGCGTTTGCGGCCGGCGGTGGCACGAGCACCTTGCGCATGACGTCCTGGTGCGCCGGGTCGAGCAGACGATGCGGAATGGTCACGCTCAAGTCATCGTTCAGCAGGAGGTCGTAAAAGCCGATCTTGGCGGCGAGCATCGGTAGAACGGTGAGGATCTCGAGACCGAGCTGATGGCCAGCATGCGCGGCGCGCACCTTGGCCCACTCGGTTGGGTCGAAGCCGAAGGCCGGCTCGCTGGTGCGCAGCAGGCGATCGAGCTCCGCCCACGCCATGCCCGTGG
>CAZTDK010000026.1:0-18669 GCA_964611965.1 uncultured Binatia bacterium (SeqCode)
CCCGGCATGCCGGACATTTTGGCAGAGGCGGTTCATGCGGCACGGGCAGAAATGGCACTCCAACCCGACGACGTCCTCCTTCGACGCACACAGGTCGGCTTGAAGGAACCGGCGAGGGCTTCGCAAGTCCTTGAGTTAATGAGGGAAATAATCTCTCGATTCACACAGAACTAGGCCCCGAGCAGCGCACTGGTTGCTGCTGGGTGCGGACACCCCCACCAATCCGCAGGTTTATCGGACAGCGACGGCGAATATTTTTCTTGACAATTTTCCGGCGGTTTCTGTAGTATGTTTTGTGATTGTGTTATAAAACGGACGCTTCCGAGGGCGGCAGAGTTCACAAAACGCGCGGTGCAATGGGTGTCTACACCAAGATATCGAAGCGGGAATTCAACGAGATAGCCGCTGACTACGGATTGCCACGCCTGACTGGCGTGCGCGAATTCGCGGACGGGGCAGCCAACGCCCATTTCATCCTTGAAACCGCCAAAGGCAAGTTTCACGTCAAGATCGATGCGGCGAAGAGTGAGCTCGAACTGAAGCGAGAGTTTGACCTCCTCGTATTCCTGCGAAAGCATGGCTTCCCGTGCCCGGTCCCTCTAGCTGACAGGCGCGGGCGCCACTATCGCGAGTGGGATGAGCAATCGCTGTCCGTCTACCGCTATGTAGACGGGCATTTCGTCGACCCTGAGGACATCACTCCAGGGCAGCTCGAGAATATCGGCCGAGTGTTGGCCGACTTGCACCTCATTGGCAAGGCATACAAGAAGGGCGTGGATAACCGGTTCGGCTTCGATCGAGTCGCGGAAATCTATGGCGAGGCGCGCGGGCGGTTACCACACTATTTCAAACGGATCATCCGCGCGCTCGACGAGGAGGTCGAGTATCTCAACCACTACCTGGAAGGAAAACTACCCAAGGGCATCATTCACGGCGATCTGTTTCACGACGACATCAAGTTCAAGGGTGACAAGGTCGTCTTGATCCTCAACTTCGACGGTGCCGCGCGCGGGAAGTTCATTTTCGACTTGGCCAACGCCGTCAATGCAATGTGTTTTGAGAATGGGCGTTATGTGCCAAAACGGTTCGAGGCATTGCTCGCAGGGTACGAAGCCATCCGAACTCTTTCGCTCGCAGAATGGGATGCGTTCCCCAATGAGCTGCGCTTTTCTGCCTTCCGCTTTGCGGTAACCCGCCTGCGCGATTTCTTCCTCTACCCCGACGATCGCGAGCGCATTAACAAAGACTTCCAAAACTTCTACGACCGGCTGCTGATCCTGCGGCGCGAACGAGAAGGTGGCATGGAGCCCATGCTCATGGCAATGGCCACAGGCTACGACTACCGGAAATACCAGCGCGTAAAGGCAGTGGAGAAGCGCAGCGGCCGCTGAGCCCTCCGCTCGAAGCCAATTCGCCGCCAAGGTACCGCCGCTATGGGCAGCTCGCCGCAGGCCCATTGCAGCTCGCGGCTATTTCGATAAGATTCGCCGTCATGGCTGAAGATGTGATTGAGACAGCGGTCGCCGACATCCTCCGTGAGGTGGGTGAGAATCCGCAACGGGAGGGGTTGCTCAAAACGCCAGAGCGGGTGGCGCGGTCCCTCCAATACCTGACCAAAGGATATGCCGAAGACCCCAAAACGGTCATCAACGGTGCGCTGTTCGTGGAAGAGTATTCCGAGATGATCGTCCTCAAGGACCTCGATTTCTTCTCGATGTGCGAGCACCACATCCTGCCGTTTTTTGGAAAGGCCAATGTTGCATACATTCCCAAGCATCGTATTGTCGGCATCAGCAAGCTGGCGCGTTTGGTAGACGTGTTCGCCAGACGCCTGCAGGTCCAGGAGCGCCTCACCACCCAGATCGCCAACATGCTGATGGACGAACTAGATCCGCTCGGCGTCGCGGTGGTCTTGCGCGCCGAGCACTTGTGCATGCGCATGCGCGGCGTTGAAAAGCAAAACTCTGTGGTCCTGACCAGCGCCATGCTCGGCATCTTCCGCAGCAATCAAGAGACTCGACAGGAGTTCATGACACTGGTCAACAGTGGCAACGCGCGCTGATCGCACGAGCCGGGAAACGTCTCGGTTGACAGGCCGAGTGAGATTGACTACTCGAACCTACAGATTTGTTGGTCTGCACGACTGGCGCGACGTGGAATCAACCACGAGGAAGTGCTGACCTTCAGCGGCCGAACGCCTGGGCCTCTGGATCGCAGAGGCTCGGGTTTTTTTTGGCCGAAAGAAGGGAATTTCCGTGATCAAGAATTATCTCATCGCTCCGGGACCCACGCCCGTGCCACCGCGAGTACTGCTTGCAATGGCGCAGCCAATCGTCCATCACCGCACGCCGCAGTTCAGCAAAATCTTCGCGGACGTCAAGCAAGGGCTGAAGAAGGTTTTCCAAACCGAGCAGGACGTGCTCATGCTCGCAGCGTCGGGAACGGGAGCAATGGAGGGCGCGGTTACCAACCTATTCTCTCCCGCCGACGAAGTGTTGGTCGTGAACGGCGGCAAGTTCGGCGAACGTTGGACAAAGATTGCCACCACGTACGGCCTGCGGGTCACTGAACTGAAGGTCGAATGGGGCCGCAGCGCGCGCATTGACGACGTGCGGCGTATCCTCGACGAACGTCCCGCGATCCGCGGCGTGTTCATTCAGGCAAGCGAAACCTCGACCGCCGCCCTCCATCCCACAGAAGAGATCGCCCGGTTGACCCGGCAACGCGACGCCTTGCTCGTCGTCGACGGCATCACCGCCGTTGGGGTATTCGATGTCCCGATGGACAGCTGGGGAATCGATGTGCTGCTCACCGGCTCCCAGAAGGCCCTCATGCTCCCACCTGGGTTAGCCTTCGTCGGGTTGAGCGAGCGCGCCTGGCAGCGCAGCAAGCAGGCGAAGCTCCCACGCTTCTACTTCGATTTCGCGCGCGAACGGGACAACCACGACAAGGATACGACGGCGTGGACACCGGCCATCTCGTTGATCACCGGGTTGCGCGAAGCACTGGCAATGATTCTCGAGGAAGGCTTGCCGAGCGTCTTTGCCCGCCACGCCCGCATGGCTGCGGCCACCCGCGCGGCAGCGTCCGCACTCGGTCTGAACCTTGTGGCGCCAGATGCTCCGAGCCCAGCATTGACGGCGATGCATGTCCCCCCCAATGTCGACGGCGGGAAGCTGGTTGCTTATCTGCGCGATCGCATGGGTGTAACGTTCATGGGTGGACAAGATCAGCTGAAAGGGAAGATCGTCCGTATCGGGCATCTCGGATATACTGGAGCCTTCGACATCGTCACCGCCATCGCCGCGCTCGAAATGGGGCTGCGCCACTTCGGACACGCGGTCGCGCTTGGCAGCGGAGTCGGCGCTGCGCAGGCGGTCCTGATGGCCGGCCTTCCGGAGTGAGCGATGCAGCGGGTACTGATTGCCGATAAGCTTTCTGCCGCGGGCATGGACATCCTGCGTGCGGCGCCGGACATCCAGGTGGACGAGGCTGTCGGGCTCACGCCGGCCGAGCTCGCCGCAAAGATTCCACCGTACCACGGCTTGATCGTTCGCAGTGGTTCCACGGTCACCGCCGAGGTCATCGCCGCCGCCAACAATCTCAGAGCCATCGGCCGTGCCGGCATTGGCGTCGACAACATTGATGTCGAAGCGGCAACCAAGAAGGGCGTGGTGGTGATGAATACCCCCGCCGGCAACAACGTCACGACCGCGGAGCACGCGATCAGCATGATGCTCGCCCTGGCCCGCTCCATCCCTCAGGCCACTGCATCGATGAAGGCAGGCAAGTGGGAAAAGGGGAAGTTCACCGGCTCCGAGGTCTTCAACAAAACCTTGGGCATCGTGGGTGTCGGCAATATCGGCAGCTTGGTCGCCGACCGCGCGCTCGGCCTCAAAATGAAGGTGATTGCCTACGATCCGTTCATCTCGCAGGGCGCCGCGCAGCGCCTCGGCGTCGAGCTGGTCAGCCTCGACGAGCTGTTTCCGCGCAGCGACTTCATCAGCATCCATACGCCGCTCAATCCGCAGACGCGTGGTCTGATCGGCGAAGCCGCATTCGCGAAGATGAAGAAGGGTGTACGTATCATCAATTGCGCGCGTGGTGGCATTGTCAGCGAGGACGCCTTGGAGGTCGCGATCCGGGCCGGCACGGTCGCCGGGGCCGCTCTCGACGTCTTCGAGCAGGAACCTCCATCCCCGGATCACCCGCTCCTCAAAATCGACAAGGTCATCTGCACCCCGCACCTTGGCGCCGCGACCGACGAGGCGCAAATCAACGTCGCCATTGCCATCGCTCAACAGATCGTCAACTTCCTTACCGCCGGTGTCATCCAGGACGCTGTGAACGTGCCGTCGATCAGCACGGAGCAGCTCGAAATTCTCGGCCCATACCTCCTCCTGGGTGAAAAAATCGGCAGTTTGCAAGCACAACTGATGAGCGCTGCACCGCGCGAAGTGACCATCGAGTACGCCGGTGAGGTCGCGAACTATGACGTCAAGCCGATCACGCTCGCCATCCTGCGCGGGCTGCTCAGCCGTGCGTCGGACGTGGTGAACTACGTCAATGCGCCGGCGATTGCCAAGGATCGTGGCATCAAGATCGTTGAAGCGAAAACCAGTCAATCGAAGGGGTTCTTGAACCTGGTCACCGCCACCATACACACCACGGCCGGGACGACCAGCGTCGCTGGAGCGATTTTCGGGCAACGAGTGATTCGCATCGTGCGCATCAACGACTTCTTTCTGGACGCTGATCCCGAAGGCTTCATTCTGATGTTGAACAACCGCGACGTGCCCGGCGTCGTCGGCAACGTCGGCACGCTGCTCGGCGAGGCCAAGATCAATATCGCCCGCCTGGAGCTCGGTCGCGAACGCATCGGCGGCATGGCAATCTCATTGATCCACGTCGACGACGAGATTCCCGACGCGGTCATGGCGCGGTTACGCACGCTGCCCAACATCGTGTCCGCCCAGCTCATCCGATTGTAGGCCAAATGACCATGAGGCGGTTACGCGGCTACGCGGGTACGCGGTTACGGAGGAGAGGTATGCCCTTGGCCGCGAACCGCCCAACCGCGAACCGCCTCGGTGTATGAGGGACCAGCATGCCTGCTGTCGTCGTAGTTGGAGCGCAATGGGGTGACGAAGGGAAAGGCAAGGTCGTCGACATTCTTGCCGAGCATGCCGATATCATCGTGCGCTACCAGGGCGGCAACAATGCCGGGCATACACTCGTCGTTGACGGACAGAAGACCGTCCTGCATCTCGTTCCCTCCGGCGTGCTCCACAGCGGGAAGGTGTGTGTCATCGGCAACGGCGTCGTCGTCGATCCAGGCGTGCTGCTCAACGAGCTCGACGCCCTGCGGCAGCGCGGCTACCTCCTCGACGACACGTTGCTGAAGATCAGCGACCGCGCTCATGTGATCATGCCGTACCATCGGGCCATCGATCTGGCGCGCGAACGGCTGCGCGGCGAAGGCCGCATCGGCACCACCGGCCGTGGTATCGGTCCGACGTATGAGGACAAGATGGCACGCATTGGCGTGCGCTTCGCCGATTTCTTGGACGACGAGTCGTTCAGCGACGTCCTGCGGCACACCCTTGCGGAGAAGAACGTCTACCTGAACACCATCCTCCGCGAGGAGTCGCTCGACTTCGACACCATCCACGACGAGTACTGCAGTTATCGCGTCCGCTTGGCGCGCTACGTAAGCGACACTGCCGTCTATCTACATACGACGTTGCGACAATCGAAGCGGGTGCTCCTGGAAGGCGGCCAGGGCACCATGCTCGACGTCGACCATGGCACCTATCCGTACGTCACGTCGTCGAACACCGTCGCGGGCGCGGCATGCACCGGCACCGGCATTGCCCCGCACCAGATTTCGGCCGTCGTCGGTATCGTCAAGGCCTACACCACACGGGTGGGCAGCGGCCCCTTCCCAACCGAGTTGCTGGATGAGCTCGGCACCAAGCTGCGACAAGATGGCGACGAGTTCGGGGCTACGACCGGCAGGCCGCGCCGCTGCGGATGGTTCGATGCCGTCGTCGTCCGCCACGCCGTTCGCCTGAATGGCCTCAACGGCTTGGCGCTCACCAAGCTCGACGTGTTGACCGGCATCAATCCCATCCGCATCTGCACGGGTTACGAGTTCAACGGCCGCCGCCTTGACGATTTCCCCGCCGGGGGGGCGGTGCTGCGCGGCGTGCGCCCGGTGTACGAAGAGCTGGCCGGCTGGACCGAACCGCTCCATCAAGCGCGCGCGTTGGACGACCTCCCGGCGAACGCACGCGCATACATCCGCCGCCTCGAGCAAGTTTCGGGGGCACCGATGATCATGATCTCGGTGGGTGCCGGCCGGAACGAAACCATCGTCCTGCAGAACCCGTTTCACGGAAGCTGAGGCCTGCGGCCAACGTCCATTCTATGACCCGCTCCCCATTGGGTCGCTGCGATGTCCCAAGGCCGACAGATTCAGTGACGTATCCGCTCCCCCAGCGGATTTCAGCCGTCGTCTTCGACGTCGGCAACACGCTGCATCACATCGACCACGCGTACATCGCCGCAACGATCGAACAGCACGGCGTCCCTGCCACCGAGCATCAAGTGGCGGTTGCCGAGTACCGCGCCAAGGCCGCCGTCGACGAGCATTTCCGTGCCTCTACCGGCGGCGTCGATGCAGGTCGGCACGTCGCCTACTTCGAAACCCTCCTGGCGACCTTGGACGTACCCGAGAACATGTTCGCGTCGATCACCGGCGCGTTGCAGGCCGAGAATCAGCGCCGCTCGCTGTGGCGGGTCATGCGTCCGGACACGCCCGACGTGCTCGCCGAGCTGCGGCGCCGCGGCTTCACTCTCGCCGTCGTGTCGAACGCCGACGGCCGTGTCCCCACCGACCTCGCTGCCGGCGGCATCGCCAAGCATTTCACGACCATCGTCGACTCCCACCTCGTCGGTGTCGAGAAGCCCGACGCGCGCATCTTCCAGATCGCGCTGGGCGCCTGCGCCACACCTGCATCTCACGCCATCTACATTGGCGACATCTACGAAATCGACATTCTCGGCGCACGCAACGCCGGCATGACCGGTGTGCTGCTCGATCCGCTCGGACGCTACGCGCCGGTGGATTGCCTGCGCATCACGACACTCAGTCGCTTGCTGGAGCTGCTACCAGGCGCGGCGTAATCGCCTGTTCAGCTCAGCAGAGCGGTCGCCGGCCGCCGACCGCAGCTCCAGATTTGGCAGCATATAGCGACCAATCCTGCCCCGAGGCCCCCCGAAGGGAGGAGCGGGTCATAGAAGAGATGCCGACCGCAGGTCTTAGTCGAGCGTTACCTCCTTGAGATATGCCGCGAGCTCGGCGGCGCTCGGCTTGAGTGGGGTTGTCTTGCCGTCGGCCATCTGGTTCACACACTCGCCCGCCGTGAGCTGCGCCGGCGCGCCGTTGCCTGAAAGGGCGCGCACTTCTACGTGCCCGTCGAGCGCACAAACCGCGTCGAGCGTCGTGTCTCCCCACAGCACCGTGCCGCGCACGCCGGCAACCGCCGTCGGCGTGCGGATCTCGTACGCGCTGGCTTTGCCGAAGAACTTGGCAATGGCAATCTTGAAGCGTCCGGCCAGCACACGCAACTTCGTGGCGCGGCTCTCTGCCGACAACTGCAGCTCATCGAGCACGATGCGACTGCCCGGTCCAATCGCCAGAACGGAATCGTCGGCAAGCAGCAGCTTCACCTTGGACGACGCATCGGTAACGATGACCTCACCCGGCGCCACGGTATCCGACGGCCGCAACGGCTGATCCTTTCCAGCCCGTTCCACCGTCGGCGCGCCGTTGGTGCGCACCACTACCGCGGAATCGGCAGCCTGTGCGGGCAAGGCGACGACGGCGAGCAGAACGCTCAGCGCCATGAGCGGAGATGGCGCGACCAGGGTCCGACGTTCATATGATCTCATGCGCTCTCCCTATCCCAGAGCGCGGGCCGGCGACAAGGAGATTCGCAGCGCGTCCGAAAACGATGGGAAATCGAATCCGAGCAGCGCGTCTGCCGGAAGTCGACTCACAGGTATCCACGTGGTCCGGACGCCACAAGGACCGGTTCGTCGTAGTGCACCGAGCGATCGGCGGCAATCTCGATCTGTTGCAAGGTGATCGTGAAGGCTTTCAACGGACATTGCACCAGCACGGCGAGCCGTGCCGTGCCGTCGCTGCGCACCACGGCGGGTTCGTAGGCTTCGACCGGGTGCAGAACATTCCATCCAGGGGCAGCGGTAATCTGGCTCAGCTCCGCGGCGGAGGCAATCACGTGCGAGTGCGCCCAGCGCTGGCTCGCCCAGAGCTCCTGCATCGCGATCCAGTAGTCGAACACACCACTTGCCGTCGGCTCGTACGAGCAGTGACGGTAGAGCAATTCGACATCCTGCGTCGGACGATGGGCTTCGGAGGACGCCACGGAGTCCGGGGCCGGGTGCCAATCGATCAGCTGCCGAATCGTTTCGACATCGGTCGTCGCGCGCGCCACGAACGGGCGGACTAGGAGATCGCCATTGCGCTGTCCGAAGAAGCGATAGCGTACGACGAACCCCGGAGTGATCCGGACGGCGGGCAATGTGGCGAGGACTTCGGTGGCCGTCGCTTCGAAGATCGCCTGCCAATAGTCCGCATCCGGAGACGGCGGTGGCACGCCCACCCGATCCAGCGCACGTTGGCGCGCCGCTTCGACGCGGCCGGTTGTCGCGCGCACGTGTGCTGCCGGAATGAACTCGACCGCCATTGCGCGGAGCATGGCTGGAGATGCGCCCAGGTGCAAGGATCGCCCCGACACGAGGTCGTGCTCGTGCGTTGTCATGCGTATTTCCGTGTGGAATAGCATGCGCTCCGCAGTATGATTTTTCCTTGAGTAACAACAGTTCCGCCTTCACAATTGGGAGTGAGCATGATGGATGGGGACGAGGACATTCTTAGGCAACTCATCACGCGCGGCGCACTCGGCGGGGGCGAACCACGCAGGAGCACCAGCTATGTCGGGACCAAAGCCCTGATGCTGGCGGTGCTGGAGGAAGGCATCCGCAACTATTGCGGGCCTGCGGGTCGTGTGCGCACGGAAGCGGAAGCGTGGGTGCGCAGCAATCGCCGTTCGGCGTTCTCGTTCACGGTGATTTGCGAGATGCTCGGTTTCGAGCCCGAGGCTGTACGGATCGCGCTGCCGCGCTTGCAGCAGCATTCGAAAAAGCAACTGCGCCGCGTCCGCCCCAACGCCCACCGCACCACGCGCCGGTAAGACCCTCATCGGGGGGCGTGCGGCCGATTCAGGCGCCGCAACCACGACGCATTCGCTCCATGTAGGCGGCGGAACGCAGCGGAGAGAAGGGCGTACGTGGCCCGCACTTCCGGCCGCGGGGTGTAGCGCTGGGCGACCGGCACCAGCGACGGGATCTCTTCAAATCCGATCCAGCCGAGCCCCAACGCTGCGATCAACGCCGCGCCACGCGCGTTCGCTTGCATGGGGTCGCGCACGGCGTGAATCTCGCGTTGCAGCACGTCAGCGAAGATCTGACACCACACGGCCGACTGCGCGCCGCCACCGACGATGCGAATCGGCTCCAGCCGCCGCTTCACGAAACGCTCGACGTAGCCCAGCATCCACGCGGTGTTGAACGCGACGCCCTCCAACACGGCGCGCACCATATCCTCCAGCGTGGTCGTCGTGGACATGTTGTGGAAGCCGCCGCGCAGGTACGGATCGTCGACGGGCGTGCGCTCGCCGTTTAGCCATGGCGTGAACAGCAACCGATGACTGCCCGCCGGCACCGCCGTGGCAATCTGATCGAGCAGCGCGTAGCGCTGTTCGGGAATCGGCACGCCGAGGAGCGCGTTGCGCCGGAAGAGGATGTTGTCGGCGAGAAAGCTGAGCGCACCGCCGGCCAGGTCCTGCTCGTCGATGACCTGATACTTGCCCACGACCGCCGTCGGAAACGTGGCGATCGCATGCAGCGGATCGGTCTTGCGGAAGGGCACCAGACACTCGATCCACGATGACGTGCCCACGTACAAGTGCGCCTCGAAGTCGCGCACCGCGCCGGAGCCAAAGAGCGCACATTGATGGTCCGGCGACCCGGTGACGACCTGGACGTCGCGCCGCAAGCCGAGCGCGTCAGCCACCTCGGCGCGCACCATGCCCAGAATGTCGGTCGACGCGCGCAGCGGCGGCAGCTTGTGCCGTTCGATCCCCAGCGTGCGGAGCAGCTCATCATCGTAGCGAATACGGTGCGGGTCACGCACGTCGGTGACCCAGAACAGGTGCATCGCGTCGAACGACGAGGCCAGCTCGCCGGTCAGGCGCAGGTTCAAATAGTCCTTGCTCGGCAGAAAGCAGTGGGTACGCGCATAAGCGTCCGGCCACGCGTGCTTCACCAGCAATACGTGCGCAGCGTCGTCCTTGCCCGAGAACGACGGTGCGCCGGCGGTGCGGCGCAGCGAGCGCACCGCCTTCGCAACACCGTAGCCCATGATGCTGGGGAAACCGCACATTGCCCGGCGCACGTAGGGTGCGCCGCGCGAATCCATCCAGGTCAACGCGGGAAGAACATGGCGGCCGTCACGGTCGACCGCGACGGTCGTCGAGAACGTGCTCGAGACACACAGGGCGGTAATCGTCGTGGACGGAACCACGCTCCGGCGAACCACCCGACCGGCCGCGCTCAGCAGCGCCTCCCACCAGTCGTCCGGATCCTGCTCCGCACCACCGCCGTCCAGGAAGCGGATGGGTGTCGGCGCAAACTCGAAGGCAAGAACCTCCCCACGCGCGCTGACGACCGCGGCCTTGATCCCCGAGGTGCCGTGGTCGATGGCAAGAACGCAATCGTCGCGAGCGGGCACAGACCATCACCAGAGGAACGCCGAGCGCATTCGAAGCCGCCCATAGCGACGCAACGCGGAGCGGGCCATAGGACGCCAGGCGCAGCCTCTAGAGGTCCACGCGGGAGACGCTACCATCGGCACGGATGGTTTCGATGCGCATCGTCGACGCCCTCCCCCCCATGCCTTCCTTGCGCATGACCTGCAGGCCGAAGCTGAGGAAGTCACTTGGATCGACACACCCCTCCGGCGGCAGAACCCCGGTCGCGGTGATCTTGCCTTGCTGCATCAGCATGACACCGATAGCGGCGGGCATCCCCGTCCCTTCGCCAAGCCCACCCGACGACGATCCCATGTGCACCCGCACTTCGCGCCGTTCGCCGTCCTTGTGGCCCTTGACCACCACCGACATGCAGCCGCGCTGCGTGCCGAACTGCTGCTCCTTCAACAAACGATCACGCTCGCGCATGAGCAGCGCGACGGCGAAATCGTACGGGACGACCGACTGCCCATTGACCACGAGCGGCTCACGGCTCGACAAGCCGAGGCGGCACAGCTCCGCCGTCAACTGATAGTACTCGATCGGCAGCACGGAGCCCTTGTTGGTCACCTGGCGGACCTTCAAGAAACGCGGCAGCGTCACCTGCTCCGGGTGCGGGTACGGATAGAGTGGCGTCGGTCCGAGGATGGGGAAATCGAACGTCTCACGCAACGCGATGCCATCGGGCTCGAAATAGCGCACGTACTTCAACTGACCGTCCAGAAACATCGGAATGTCGATGCTCATGCAGTGGAAGCGGTGGCCGATGACGCCCGCGCCCTCGGTGGGCTCGCCGCCGTGGCAGTGGAAGATGTCGACCGAGTCGGTGGTGTCGAGCTGCGTCTCGGCAATGTACTTGGCAAACAAATTGGTGACACCGGGCGAGGCCCCCATGCCGATCAACGCGGTGATCCCGGCGCGCTTGGCCTCGGCGTCGCGCTGCAGAATCTCGATCGTCACGTCGACGTCGTCGCAGATGTCGATGTAGTTCTTCCGCTCGGCGAGCACGGCGGCAAGGACGGTGCGGACGGTCTTATAGAAGGGCCCGACGCAGTTCAGAACAATGTCAGCCGCCGCGATTACGGAGCGCACGCTGCCCTCGTCGCCAGCGTCGACTGGAACGAATGAGATGCGCGTTCCGAGCTCCGCGATCAGCTCTGCCGCACGCGCAGCGTTCATGTCGCCGATCACAACCTTGGAGAACGCCGGCTCGCGCGCCAGGGTCCGCACCGCGACGCTGCCGACGGCGCCACACCCGCCAAGAACAACGACCGTACTCATTGATCCCTCTCCCCTTGCATGCGGCACATCTTGGGGCGCGCGCGCGGAGAAGGCAAGTCGAATGAGCCCATGCCGTCAACCAAGCCCGCACGTCACTCGTCACACCTGTCGGAGACCGATACGGGGTGAGACACACGACGTCAGATGCGCGCGTGCGCCACTACGCATTCGCGACGGTCGCCAGCATCGTTGCATTGGTCGTCACGCTCGTGGTTGACGACCCGCTGGTCGAGCCCAACACCCTCCTGCTGTTCCTGGCGGCAGTCATGTGCAGCTCCTGGTACGGCGGCATTGGACCCGGTCTCGTCGCCACTGTCTTCACCGGTTGCGCGGCGATGTTGTTCTCTCTCGCCCCAGCCTTCATGGTGAGTGAGCAAAGCGCGCTGCGCCTCTTGGAATTTGTCGCCGTCTGCGTGCTGATCAGCTGCCTCAATGAGGCACGCCGCAGATCGCAAGACCGCGCCGAACGAGCGTGCGCGGAGGCAGCGGCGGCGCAGCGGATCAAAGACGAGTTTTTGGCGCGGGTCTCACACGATCTGCGCACGCCACTGAGTGCCATCCTGGGCTGGACCGAGATCATCCACCTCGAGGGCGCCGATCAGGCGACGAGAGAGCATGCGCTGGCCGTCATTAAACGAAGTACCCTGACGGAAGTGCGCCTGGTCGAGGACCTCCTCGATGTATCACGCACGCTGACGGGCCAGCTCCGATTGCGGACGCGTCCGTTGGACCTCAACGTCGTTCTTCAGGGCGCGATCGACGTATTGAACCCCGCAATGGAAGCCAAGGCGCTCAAGCTGCGCACGGAGGTGCACATCACCGGTCTGGTGCTGGGCGATGCCGAGCGCTTGCAACAAGTCCTGTGGAACCTGCTGTCGAACGCGGTGAAATTTACGCCGGCGAAGGGCGTGGTAACCGTCGCCATCGAAGAGCGCGACGGTCGCGCCCGGGTGACTGTCAACGACACCGGACCAGGCATCGACGCCGCGGCATTGCCACACATCTTCGAGCCATTCTACCAAGGAAAGATAGAGGGCACGAGAGACGCCGGCCTCGGCCTCGGCCTGGTGATTGCCCGCCATGTGGCGGAATTGCACGGCGGCACGCTGCGCGCCGAGAAGACGGAGAGCGGATCGGGCGCACGGTTCGTTCTTGAGCTGCCAACGATGGAGGAACAACCGGCGCATTCCTTCAACCGGTCGTTCATGGGTGGGTTGCTTGCTCCAACGCCGAGCCACTCTCGATCACCCGGCGTCTGAAAATCGAGCTGACCGGGGTACGCCAGCGAATCCGCAAGCAGTTGTCGGCACTGATGAACGAGCGGGCGCGAGGTTAGGCGCACTGCAAGTTGATCCCATCCGGTGTGAAGCAATTGCCGCTGCAACAATCGCTATTGGTCCCGCACGGGTCGCCGGGTTGTCCGCAGGTAGTCGTCGGAGTTGTCCCAGCTGTCGCCGTCGCGGGGAGCATACCGCCGACGACGAGGTCTGGCCCGCCACAGCCGACCCAGGAGAGCATCGCGCCGAGTACGGCACTTGAAATGACTAACGCCAGCAGTTGTAGCCGCACAAGCAACGCTCCTTCCCCAGTGCCTTACGCAAGTCTTCGCAACCTTGATTCACACCGGGCAGTGTCGGTCATCTTACTGCCGGCCGCCTGCGCGTCAACCATTGTTGCCCAGAACCGTCACTCTTTCATGCTCAACGCCTGTATCTGATTGTCAACGCTTCGAGCAATGGCCACAACCGACGGTTGCGGCTCACGGACCCGGTCATGCTGCATCGGCAGGAAAAGTCGGCAGTAGAATGAATGACGTAGAGACGTCTCGGTCCTGCGGCATGGGGCGACGGCCTTCACAACCGGATGCCCCTCCGCGTCTGCGAGAACCCTTCCAGCCACCGACACTGCTCAAGCGCGCAGGCGGCCTTTCCTCTACTACCGTGGCGGCGCAGGCTTGCGTCACCAGCATCGCCACCTTGGCGCACTCGGCGCACCGCAGAAGATGCGCCAGCATCACTTTGAATCGTCCGATCTCGGCGACATCGTGTGTCAATGTTGATCCCATTTGATGACTCCTTCTAGTGCGCTCATCACGCGAGCGCATCACGTCAGCACGGGATAATCGGGCCGGCAGTCGCCACATCGACCACCACGGCAATAAGGGGTGACGACTGGCTACGATAGTCCACGCTCTCACATTTGCTAACGAACGACTCACCGGTTTCGCTGACAGCCATTGGTGACGATGGTTCTCGGGCGCGGATTCAGGAAGACGGACCATTTGTGGCGGTTCTGAGGACAGCGGCTCCTGTCGGCGTCACGCTCCACCACGGCCCGCCCATGGCGACGAACAATTGCGTTGTATCCTGGTAGCGCTGCGCGTCCGCGCGGGCGGACCCGAGCCGTGCCTGCTGGTCTTGGCGTTGGGAGTCGAGCAGCTGGAGAAGATCCGACTTGCCGGCCGCATAACTCAGCCGCTGCAGCGCAAGCGCGGCGTTGGCAACATCCAGCGCGTAGCGCTGGTCGGCAACCAAATCGGCGTCGTGAGCCAGTGCCTCGAGAATGTCGGCGACCTGACCGAAGGCCTGGAGGACCGTTTGATGGTAGGTAGCCAGGGAGCCGCGGTAGGCGTCGATGGCACCCTGCTTCTGAGCTGCCAGCGCGCCGCCCTGAAAAATTGGGGCGGTCAGACCGGAAGCCAAGCTCCAGACGGTACTTGATCCTTGGAACAAGACATCCGGCGTCAAGGCCTGCTGACCGATCGACGCGGAGAGTGTAATCGAGGGATACATTTGGGCCGTGGCGACGCCGATGGCGGCGCTGGCCGCGTGGAGCGACGCTTCCGTCGCAAGGATGTCCGGGCGCTGGTGCACAAGCTCCGACGGGAGACTCACGGGTAAATCACCCGGAAGGGTCAGCTCCGTCAGGTCGAAGTCGGGCGGCGTACCCTCTGCCGGAAATTGGCCAAGCAGGACCGACAGCGCATGGCGGGCGACGCTCAGCTGTTGCTGCTGCGGCGGAAGCTGCGCACGGTCGGTCGCCAGCTGAGTCTCCGCCGTCAGAATGTCGGTTTGCGCGGCTTTTCCCGCTTCAAATTTCGTGCGCACGAGCCCCAGGTTCTCCTCATCATCGGAGATCATTTCCTGCACCGCTGCGATCTGCAGGCGCGTGGCGGCGATATTGATCGCCTGCGTCACGACGTTGCCTGTCAAGGTCAGATACGCGGCGGCGAGCTGATACTCCTGGCTCTCGGCCAGGGCGGCTTCCTGTTCGACATGCCGCCGCGTGCCGCCGAAGACATCAGGGGCATAGCTCACGGTGGGCCCCAAGGAAAACAGATTGAAAATGGAAGTCTTCTGAACCGTCGACCGCGACGAGCTGGTTTGCTGGCGCTGGGCGTTCACCGCGGCGCTGACTTGCGGATAGAACGCGGCACGAGCTTGAGTGAGCGCGTCCTGCGCTTGCGCCAGTGTCGCCTCGGCGGCAACGACGGTCTGGTTCCCGCGGATTGCCTGCTGAACCACGTCGGTAAGTTGAGCCGACTGGAAGAGCTCCCACCAGTCCGATGAGATGCGCTGGCCAACGACGAAGCGTTGCTCAGTCTCACCGAAGCCGGGTGCCAACGGCTGGGGAACCTCGCGCGCGGTGTATGTCGTCACCACGGGGGAGCTGGGTCGGACGAAGTCTGGTCCGACGGCGCAACTGCCGAGCAGCACGCTCAGGGCGGCGACACAGACGCTCCAGTGGCGGGGCAGGTTTCGTCCAAACGTCAGCACGTCCATCTGAACCGCATCCTGATGCGACTATTCGTAACGCAGCGCCTCAATCGGATTGAGCAGAGAGGCGCGCCGCGCCGGGTAGTAACCAAAGAACACGCCGACCGCGGCTGAGAACGCAAACGCTCCTGCCATCGCCGCCGGCGACAGCAGCGTCGGCCAGCCGGCCACCGCCGAGATCAGTCTGGAAGTGGCGCTCCCGGTCGCAATACCGCAGGCACCCCCGATGGCGCTCAGCAACACGGCCTCGACGAGAAACTGCAGCAGCACGTGTATTCGACGCGCGCCGATTGCCATGCGGACGCCGATCTCGCGGGTGCGCTCGGTGACCGACACCAGCAGGATGTTCATGATGCCGATGCCGCCGACAACCAGCGAAATCGAAGCCACCGCCGCGAGCAGCAGGGCCATGACGCGGCTGCTGTCTTCGGCGGCGCTCGTGATGTCACTGAGATTGTTGACGCTGAAATCGTTGGTCTGACCAGGCTGCTTGTGATGCCGCCGCGCCAAGGTATCGGTGATCTGCCGCAATGCCGTTTGCACCAACTCCGTGCTTCGGGCCTGTACGTAGATCATGTGGACGAAGCCCGTCAGCTTCGGCTGCAGCCCGAGAGGGTTGGTGGGCGGAGTAAAGATGGCGTTGCTGGGTGTCGGGACCTGACTGGGCGAAGCGACACCAAGCACCTTGAGCTCGGCCGTCGTAAAGGGCATCAAGATTGCGTCGTCTTGATCCTGTCCGAAACCCGATTGGCCCTTCGCCGCGAGGACGCCGATGACCTCCAGGGGAACGCTCTTGACCAGAATGGTTGCTCCGATGGGGTCTTGATGGTCCCCAAAGAGATTCTTGAGCACCGTTTGCCCAAGCAGGCAGACCCGGCTGGCGTCGCGTTCATCGTCGTCGGTCATCGGCCGCCCCGCAACCACCGCCCAATTTCTGATCGGCAGATAGCTGGGAGTCACCCCCTGGGCGCTGGTGCTCCAATTCTGGTTGCCGGATTCGATCTGGGCGATCTGCCGATCCTGGTACGCCACGCTGGCAACCGCGCCATCCTCCTTTTCGATCGCTTCGGCATCCGACACCGTGAGCGTCGACGCGCTCCCGAACCCGCCGCGCACACCGCTGGTCGTGGTGGCTCCGGGCAACACCACGAGGAGATTGGTGCCCAGACTTTCGATCTGCGCCTTCACGGCGGCGTTTGCACCCTGGCCGACGGCCACCATGGCGATCAACGCCGCCACACCGATGAACACCCCGAGCATCGTCAACGCCGAGCGCAGCTTGTTGCGCGCTAGTGCCCGCGCGGCGGCGGCGAGGGCCATGCGGCCGAACGACCATGCCCGCTCGATCGTGGCCGGAGAGGCGTCAGCGAACGCGGGCGCGCTGCGCGTCGCGGCGAGCACTGCGCCTGCCGGCATCGGGCCGCCTGCTTGGCGTTGATCGGACACGATGAGTCCATCCCGCATCGTGATGACGCGGTCCGCAAAGGTGGCCATGTCGGGCTCGTGCGTCACCAAGATCACCGTCACCCCGCGCTCGCGGTTGAGCGCTTGAATCGTCGTCATGATTTCCGTTGCGGTGTGCGAGTCGAGATTTCCGGTCGGCTCATCGGCCAGGAGAATCGCCGGGTTGTTGATCAACGCCCTGGCGATCGCCACGCGTTGCTGTTGCCCGCCGGATAGCTGACTTGGGAAACTGCGCTCGCGGCCGGCAAGCCCCAGAAGGCCCAACGCCGTGCGCGCCCGTTCAGTGCTGTCGGACAACCAACCCGAATAGAATAACGGCAACGCAACGTTCTCCAATGCGCTGGCGCGCGCCAGTAGATTGAAGCTCTGAAATACGAAACCGATGCGGCGGCTGCGGATGCGCGCCAGCGACGGCTCATCCAGCGCCGCGATCTCGACCGTGTCGAGAAAGTATTGCCCACTGGTCGGCTTGTCGAGGCAGCCCAGCATGTTCATGAGGGTCGACTTCCCCGAACCAGAAGCCCCCATGATCGCCACGAATTCGCCGGATTCGACGGTGAGACAGATGCCCCGCAAAGCATGCACCTCGACGTCGCCAAGGCGATAGACCTTCGTGACATCGCGGATGTCGATGATGTGCGCGGCCATCGTCTGCGTCTGGCACCGCTACATGTGGAAATGCGGCCGCCCAGCTTGCGGGCTGCTCCCATCCTGCCCGCCGCGCCCAGCCTCGTCCACGACGACTTGGTCGCCCGGCTTGAGATCCCCGCTGACCACCTCGGCGAAGGAACCGTCGCTCAATCCAGTGGTGATCGGAATCTTTTCCGGACGTCCGGCGTGGAGCATCCATACGCTGGCGCGCGGCCCGGGCTTGGTGTTTCCATCACTATGCCGCAGCCCTTGGGGCGAGAAGCGAAGCGCTTGGACCGGCACCCGCAGGACATTGTCGCGTGCGGCCGTAACGATCCGGGTGTTCGCCGTCATGCCGGGCAGCAGCGCGAGATCCGCGTTGTTGACGTTGACCACGACGTCGTACGTCACAACGTTCTGAACGGTAATTGGCGCTTCCCGGACTTGCGAGACTTGTCCCTCGAATGTCCGGTTCGGAAAGGCCTCGACGGTAAACGACGCCTTTTCACCGAGCTTGGCGGCACCGACGTCGGACTCGCTGACGTTCGTATCCACCTGCATCTTCGTCAGGTCCTGGGCGATCAGGAACAGCGTTGGCGTTTGAAAGCTCGCCGCCACGG